>NZ_JAPTFQ010000109.1:0-11727 GCF_030985535.1 Stenotrophomonas sp. Sm2128 | reverse complement strand
CACTACCGCGGGTGCAGGGCTGCAAGCCCTGCATAACAAACCCCACCCCCTACCAAGGTAGGGCGGCCCGCGCGGCAGCACCGGACTATCCTCGAACCCATGACTTTGTCTGGGAGGGCTGCGTCATGAACTACGAGGAAACCTACCGTCGCTCGATCGACGAGCCGGAGGCCTTCTGGGGCGAGGAAGCCAAGCGCATCCATTGGCATAAACCGCCGCAGCAGGTGCTCGACTACAGCAACCCGCCGTTCCGGCGCTGGTTCGTCGGCGGCGAAACCAATCTCTGCTACAACGCCGTCGACCGCCACCTGGCCGAGCGCGCCGACCAGCTCGCACTGGTCGCCATCTCCACCGAAACCAACAGCACACGCGAGATCACCTATCGCCAGCTGTACCGCGAAGTGAACGACTTCGCCGCGGTACTCAAGCACCTCGGTGTCGGCCACGGTGACCGTGTGGTGATCTACATGCCGAACATGGCCGAGGCGGTGTTCGCGATGCTGGCCTGCGCGCGCATCGGTGCGGTGCACTCGGTGGTGTTCGGGGGCTTCGCCGCGCACAACCTGGCGCTGCGCATCGACGATGCCAAGCCCAAGCTGCTCATCGCCGCCGACGCCGGCATGCGCGGTGGCAAGCTGATTCCGTACAAGCCGATGGTCGACGCCGCCTGCGCCGAAGCGGCGTCGCCGCCACCGCATGTGCTGATCGTGTCGCGTGGGCTGGATGCCGCCGAACCGCGCGTGCCGGGCCGTGATGTGGACTACGCCACGCTGCATGCACAGATCGGGGAAGTGGATGTGCCGGTGCAGTGGCTGGAAGCGAGCGAGCCGAGCTATCTGCTGTATACCTCCGGCACCACCGGCAAGCCGAAGGGCGTGCAGCGCGATGTGGGCGGCTATGCGGTGGCGATGGCGCAGTCGATGGAGACCGTGTTCGACTGCAAGCCGGGCCAGGTGATGTTCTCCACCTCCGATGTCGGCTGGGCGGTGGGCCACTCCTACAATGTGTACGGCCCGCTGATCGGTGGCTGCACCTCGCTGCTGTACGAAGGGCTGCCGACCAATCCGGATCCCGGCATCTGGTGGGCGCTGTGCGAGCAGTACAACGTGCGCACGATGTTCTCCTCGCCCACCGCGATCCGCGTGCTGAAGAAGCACGACGCGGACTTCATCCATCGCCACGACCTGCGTGCGCTGAAGTACCTGTTCCTGGCCGGCGAGCCGCTCGACGAGCCGACCGCGCACTGGATCAGCGAAGCGCTCGGCAAGCCGATCATCGACAACTACTGGCAGACCGAAACCGGCTGGCCGGCACTGACCCTGTTGCCGGGCCTGGAAATGAAGCCGGTGCGTTTCGGCTCGCCCGGGTTCCCCAATCTCGGTTACCGGATGAAGGTGATCGACGAGAACACCGGCGAGGAAGTCGCACCGGGGCAGAAGGGCGTGCTGGTGGTGTCGCCACCGCTGCCGCCGGGTTGCATGAGCACCGTGTGGAATGATGACAGCCGCTTCCTGCAGAGCTACTTCAGCCACTTCAAGGAACTGCTGTACAGCTCGCTGGACTGGGCGATCCGCGACGACGATGGCTACACCTTCATCCTCGGTCGCACCGATGATGTCATCAATGTAGCCGGGCACCGTCTGGGCACGCGCGAGATCGAGGAGGCCATTTCCAGCCATCCGCGGGTGGCCGAGGCCGCCGTGATCGGGGTCAAGGATGAACTGAAGGGGCAGGTGCCGCTGGTGTTCGTCACCCTCAAGCAGGGCCTGGATGGCGAGGATCCGGCGCCGGTGGTGGCCGAGATGATGGCGACGGTGACCACCTCGCTCGGCGCGGTCGCACGCCCGGCGCACGTACACGTGGTCAATGCACTGCCCAAGACCCGCTCCGGCAAGCTGCTGCGGCGCTCGCTGCAGGCGCTGGCCGAACAGCGTGATCCGGGCGACCTGTCGACGCTGGACGACCCCAGCGCGCTGGAGGAGATCCGCCGCGCGCTGGGCCGTTGATCCGGTAGTGCCGGCTACTGGCCGGCACCCCCCTCAATCACGAGGTTGCCGGCCAGCGGCCGGCACTACCCGCGGCACTTGCGCTAAGCTCGGCCTGTCATCGACCTGCAATACGCGGCGCGCGCCGGGGAAGGCGCGTGCCGTCCGGGGATGGCACACAGGGGGGGCGTGCCCGTCAGGGCGCGCCGGCATTGTGCATCGAGGGAGGGGGAGGCAATGGCATTGCTGCACGCCAAGACGGCTGCTGGCCGTCAGGAAATCGAAGACCGTGGCCGGCGCCTGCCGGCGGCACTGCGTTCGATCCTGCTGATGGTCGACGGCCATCGCGATGACACCGAACTGCGTGGCCTGTTCGAAGGCCTGCGCGCGCCGGCCGATGCACTGGAGCAGCTGGAAGCGCAGGGCCTGATCGAAGTGATCGGTGGCAATGCCGAGCTGGCACCGGTACGTGGCATCAGCACCGGCCGCGAACAGGATCCGGCGTTGTACCAGCAGCTGTACGACGCGATGAGCGAGGCGGTGCGGCGCCACCTGGGCCTGAAGGGCTACTTCATGCAGTTGAAGATTGAACGCTGCACCGATGCACTTGCGTTGGAACGCCTGTGCCCGGAACTGCTGGCGGCGGTGGGCAAGGCGCGCAGCCCGGCGCTGGCGCAGCGCTGGTGGCAGGAAACCCAGGCCGCCGTGGTCAATGGTGGCGGCGAGGTCGTGCAGGCCTGAGCCACCGCGTAAAGTGATCGGTTCACTTCCCCACAAGGAGTCCCGCGTGCAGGACGACCACGACGACACCGACACCCCAGGCTGGGACGCGATCAATGCGGCGCTGGCGCCGCTGTATGCTGGCCAGGAACCCCGTCACTACGGTACGGCGTTGCCGTACACGCTGGGTGGCCAGGATCCGCTGGATGGCATCAGCGTGTACTGGGCGGATGCGCCGGTACCGCACTGGCATTACATCACCTACGGCTTCTCCGAGCTGTACGCCAAGGAGAGCAGTGATGCAGATGCCAGCGGCTATGGATTCGAGCTGACCTTCCGCCTGGCTGCTGGAGCCGGTGAGCACGCCGGCAGCACCCCGCCGGTGTGGCCGATGAACCTGCTGCAGAACCTGGCGCGCTACGTGTTTGGCAGCGGCAACGTGTTCGAGGATGGTCACCATCTGAACGCCAACGGCCCGATCGCGCTGGAGACCGGCACGCGTCTGTGCCACCTGGCCTTCATCGCCGATCCGCAGTTGCCTGCGCGCGACACCGCCAATGGCCACCTGCAGTTCCTGCAGCTGGTCGGGCTGACCGATGAGGAGATGGAAGCGGTCAAGCGTTGGTCGACGCGCGGCGTGCTGCAGGCGCTGCAACCGGCGATGCCGCTGTGGATCAGCGACCTGCATCGCGGCAACCTGTTGGAGGATCCGGCACTCGCCGCACAGGTGCGGGCCGGCAGCGAGCGCGAGGGCTCCAGCACCGGCATGTTGTTCATCGAGACACTGGATTGGCGGCAGGAGGCGGGCGTCACCACCCTGGTGCTCGGCGCCGGCCAGGTGGCCAGTGTGTGCGAGCTGCTGCCATTGCGCCTGCGCCACGGCAGATCGCTGGAACTGGCCAGCCGCGAGCGGCAGTGGGAATTCATTCCGGCAGCGCGCGGTGAAACCGGCGAGGTATCGGCCGACAGCGCGCGCTGGGCGCTGGACGAGACGGGGCTGCAGGCCCTGGCGGGCGTGCGTGCCGAACGTGGCATCTACCCGGTGGCGGGAGCGCTGCGCATCGAAGTGGTGCCGACCTACCTGCGCGATGCCAACGGTGAAGTGATCCGCCAGATCGGCTGAGTGTGGTGATGGCGCCGGTGGGGTCAGAGCCGCCTGCTGTGCAGACGGATCCGACCCCGGGTCAGGCTCAGGCCAGGCCTTCGGCCTTCAGTGCGGCCTGCACGCCGGCATCGGCGTCCATGCGTGCCTTGTAGGCGGCCAGGTTGTCCAGGCCCGACAGGTCGACCTTGGTGCCGGCGGCCCAACGCAGGGTGATGTAGAAGTACGGATCGGCGAAACTGCGGAAGCCGGCCAGCCAGGGCTTGTCGGCCAGCTGCCTGTCAGCGGTCTCGAACAGGCCACGCAGGCGCTTGTGTGCGGCGGCGCGGATCGCGTCGAACTGGCTTTCGTCGGCGATGAACTTGCCCGGTGCGAACAGCGGCGAGAAGGCCGGATGCACGTCGGAATTGACGAAGGCCAGCCAGCGGGTGGCTTCGGCACGCTGGCGCGCACTGCCATCGCCGCCGAGGCCGGCCTGCGGGTAGGTGTCGGCGATATAGCCCATGATCGCGGCGTTCTGCAGCAGCACGAAGTCGCCATCGACCAGCGCGGGAACGGCGCCGGCCGGATTGATCTTGAGGAATTCCGGACCCTTCAGGGTGTCCTTGTTCAGCAGTTCGACCTCGAACGGCTGGCCGGTCCACTGCAGGGCGATGTGGTCGGCGGTGGAACAGGCACCGGGCTTGCTGTACAGCTTCATGGGAACTCCAGGTGATGCGGGCGGGAAACGCCCACTATCCCAGAGCCTGCCAGCGGGCGGCAACGCTGCCGCCAGCACGGATCGTTACGACTGCCGCGGCTTGAGGTTCTGCACCTTATAGAAGGTGTGATCGCCGATGGTGGCCACCTGGTAGGCGTTGCGCCAGTTCGGGCTGGCGATGGACAACGCGGCGAAGTGGCTGGCTCCGGGCACGATCTCGCGGCGCTCGCCGGCCGGCAGCGCCCAGTTGCGCTCGGCGTCGAAGGCCACGTTCATTGCCTCGCTCCAGGCCGCGTCATTGCCCAGCTGGGTGCCGGGGGAGACGATGGTCGGCGCGAACTGCTTGCGCGCGGTGACCACCTGGCACATCGAGTCGCCCCACAGGCCACTGTCGAGGCGGCGCAGGGCGACCTCGGCAACGGCTTGCTGGCCGCGCAGGGTCTGGTCGCGGGCTTCCAGGTAAACGGTGGTGCTCAGACACAGTGAATCAGCGGCCGGCTGCGGCAACAACTGCGACAGCCAGAGAATCCAGGCCAGTTTCATATAACTCCTTGCTCCGTATGGGCCGCACTCTCCGCTTCCAGTCGCGGGGGCGACAGGATGCGGGGGACGACTTGGCGTCATGGGGAGGCGGCCATCGGGGCCGCCCCGTGGGCAGCCCCAAAAGAAACGACCAGTACCGATCGTGGGGGCTGCGCCGGCTCACCGGAAACTGGCTGGTGAGCGGAAAGATGGCGCAAGGTAGGGGGGCGTAGCCGAACGCATCGTGAACCGTCCGGCTTGACATTCAGGTTCGGGAGGGGTGACGGAAATCACATTCCGTCCCCCATTCATGCGCTCATCAGAGCGCGGCGGCCACCCGGCTGCCTTGGTCGATGGCCCGCTTGGCGTCCAGTTCGGCCGCTACATCGGCACCGCCGATCAGCTGCGCGTTGATGCCGGCGGCCTGCAGCTCGGCCTGCAATGCGCGGTTCGGTTCCTGCCCGGCGCAGATCACCACATGATCGACCGGCAGCAGCTGTTCGCTGCCTTCCACGCGGATGCGCAGGCCTTCGTCGTCCACGCCCAGGTACTCGACGTCGCCGAGCATGCGCACGCCCTTGGCCTTCAGCGTGGCGCGGTGGATCCAGCCGGTGGTCTTGCCCAGCCGCGCGCCGGGCTTGCCCGGGCTGCGCTGCAGCAGCCACAGCCGCCGCGGCGATGCCTCGGGCTGCGGCCTGGCCAGCGAGCCGCGGGCCTCGAACGTGCTGTCCACGCCCCATTCGGCCATCCAGCGCTGTGGGTCCAGCGAGGGGGACTCACCAGCGTGGCTGAGGAACTCGCCGACATCGAAGCCGATGCCGCCGGCGCCGATGATCGCCGCACTGGCGCCCACTTCGACCCGGCCCAGCAGCACGTCCAGGTAGCTGACCACCTTGGCGTGGTTGGCGCCGGGGAAGTCGACCTTGCGCGGCGTGATGCCGGTGGCCAGCACCACCTCGTCGAAGCCGGCCAGGCTGGCCGCGTCTGCTCGCGTGTCCAGGCGTAGCTGCACGCCGGTTTCAGCCAGCTTGTGGCGGAAATAGCGCAGGGTCTCGTGGAACTCTTCCTTGCCGGGGATGCGCTTGGCCACGTTGAACTGGCCACCGATCTCGTCGTTGGCATCGAACAGGGTGACCTGGTGGCCGCGCTCGGCGGCCACCGTGGCGCAAGCCAGGCCGGCCGGACCGGCGCCGACCACCGCCACCTTTTTCGGCGTGGCAGCCGGGCGGTAGACCAGCTCGGTCTCGTGTGCGGCACGCGGATTGACCAGGCAGCTGGCCAGCTTGTTCTCGAACACGTGGTCCAGGCAGGCCTGGTTGCAGGCGATGCAGGTGTTGATCGCCTCGGCGCGGCCGGCGCGGGCCTTGTTGGGCCATTGCGGGTCGGCCAGCAGCGGGCGCGCCAGCGACACCATGTCGGCGCCGCCGCTGGCAAGGATGCGCTCGGCGACGTCGGGCATGTTGATGCGGTTGGTCGCCACCAGCGGCACCGTTACATGCGGCTTGAGCTTGGCGGTGACACCGGCGAAGGCGGCGCGCGGCACCGAGGTGGCAATGGTCGGGATGCGCGCTTCGTGCCAGCCGATGCCGGAATTGATGATCGTCGCGCCAGCCGCCTCGATGGCCTGGGCCTGCTGCACGATCTCTTCCCAGTTGCTGCCGTCGTCAACCAGATCCACCAGCGACAGGCGGTAGATGATGATGAAGTCCGGGCCGCAGGCCTCGCGGATGCGGCGCACGATCTCCACTGCAAAACGCATGCGTTGGTTGGCGTCGCCACCCCAGCGGTCGGAGCGCTTGTTGGTGCGCGGGGCGATGAACTCGTTGATGAGGTAGCCCTCCGAGCCCATCACTTCGACGCCATCGTAGCCGGCTTCGCGGGCCAGCTTTGCGCTGCGTGCGTAGTCGGCGATATGCCGCTCGACGCCGCTGGCCGACAGCGCACGGGGGGTGAACGGGTTGATCGGCGCCTTCAGCTTCGACGGTGCCACCGACAGGGGATGGTAGGCATAGCGGCCGGCATGCAGCAGCTGCAGGCAGATCTTCGCGCCGTGCTGGTGCGCGGCCGCGGTGAGCTGCCGGTGCGGGCGCACTTCCCAGGGCCAAGACAGCTTTCCGCCAAAGGGCTTCAGCCAGCCGACCACGTTCGGCGCGAAGCCACCGGTGACGATCAGGCCGACGCCACCTTCGGCGCGTTCGGCGAAGTAGGCGGCCAGGCGCGGGAAGTCGCGGGCGCGATCTTCCAGGCCGGTGTGCATCGAACCCATCAGCACGCGGTTGCGCAGCTGGGTGAAGCCCAGGTCCAGCGGGGCGAACAGGTGGGGATAGGCGCTTTCGTTGGCTGGCGACATGATCGATACGCTTGCGTACGGAAGCGCGAAGCGTGCCGGGAAACGGCGGCTGGGGCAAGGGGCGCGGGCGGTAGTGCCGGCCGCTGGCCGGGTACGCTCGGCACATGCGTGCTGTCGCTCCCGCATTTCGCTGCGCGAACCGCGGGCCCCACTTACCGGCCTCCACCCCCCGCGCCTGCGGCGCTGCCCCCGAACTTCGGGGGCGGTAGTGCCGGCCGCTGGCCGGCATCCCGATCAGCTCAGGGTGATTGCGGTTGCCGGCCAGCGGCCGGTACTACCGGGGGACGCCCAATTCCGAACCAGCCCAGCGTTACCCCGCACAGGGGGCCGATCAGCAGGGCGAAGGCGAGGGTGCCGACACCGACATTGCCGCCGAGCCACCAGCCCAGCAGCAGCACGCTGCCCTCGATCAGGCTGCGCACCTTCCAGATCGGCCAGCCGGTGCGGGCATGCAGGCCGGTCATCAGGCCGTCGCGTGGGCCGGGCCCGAGCTTGGCGCCGATGTACAGGCCGGTGGCCAGGGCGACCAGCAGCATGCCGGCGCAGAACATCGCCAGCTGCCAGCCAAGGCCGACCGCCGGGGGAAGCAACCACAGCCCGAACTGCGCGGATGGACCGATCAACATCACGTTGAGCACGGTGCCGACGCCCGGCTTCTGTCGCAATGGCCACCACAGCAGCAGCACCAGTGCACCGATCACATTGGTGGCCAGGCCGAACGATAGCGGCGTCTGTGCGGCGATGCCCTGCGACAACACGTCCCAGGGGGCCACGCCGATCGCTGCACGGATCATCAGCGAGGCGCCGAAGCCGTACAGGAACAGGCCGATGATCAGTTGCAGCAGACGCAGGGGCAGGGCGGTGGGCATGGTGGCGCTCGGGGAGAGGGGGGGGGCTGTTTCCACCGTAATCCCGATTCAGTTACTCCCATAGATACAGATGCCGGCCGATCCACCGCTACAGGAGTCGTCGATCCTGCGTATGGGCCGTTCTGTGGAGCTGGGCCATGCTCCGGCTGCTTTGCCTGGCACCGCCAGCCGAACATGGCTCGGCACTGCACTGGCGTTCCAGCCTGACTCAGTCGCCCCAGCCGGCCAGCGCCAGCTTGCCCACCGTGCGCCCGCTGGCCAAGCGCTGATGCGCGATGTCCAGATTCGCCGCATTGATCGCGCCCAGCGTCTCGCTGAGGGTGCCGCGCAGCTGGCCAGCGTCGATCATGCTGGCCGCGCGGCTGAGGATGCGGTGCTGTTCGATGCGGTCCGCCGTGGCGAAGCGCGAACGCGCGAACATGAACTCCCAGTGGATGCCGATGCACTTGGCCTTGTAGGGATCACCGATGCGCAGCGCGCCGCGCGGTTCGACGATGAGGCCGACATGGCCCTGTGGCGCCAGCAGCTGACCCAACGCATCCCAGTAATGGTCGGTGTCGGCCAGGTTGAGCGCGACCTGTACTGCGTCGATGCCCAATGCCTGCAGCTGGGGCAGCAGCGGCTGCCGGTGGTCGATTACATGCTGGGCACCCATCTGCCGGCACCAGTGGATCGATGATTCACGCGAGGCGGTGGCGATCACCTCGAATCCGGCATGCCGGCCCAGCTGGATCGCCATCGATCCAACACCGCCTGCTCCGCCGATCACCAGCAGGTGCTGGCCGGCATGGCGGCGATCATCCAGCTGCAATGGCATGCGCTGGAACAGCAGTTCCCATGCGGTGAGCGTGGTCAGTGGCAGTGCGGCCGCTTCGGCGAAGTCGAGCGTGGTCGGCTTGCGCGCTACCAGCCGTTCGTCCACAAGATGGAACTGCGCATTGCAGCCCGGCCGGGTGACATCACCGGCGTAGTAGACCTCGTCGCCGGACGCGAACAGGCTGGCGTCCTCGCCGATCGCTTCGACCACACCGGCGGCGTCCCAGCCGAGTACGCGGGGTGCTTCGAGCGTGGCCGGATCGGTGGCCGCCCGCTGCTTGCCGTCGACCGGGTTCACCGAGACGGCCTCGACCCGGATCAGCAGGTCGCGGCCACCCGGAGGCAGCGGCGGGGGCAGGCGGATATCGCAGAGGGCGGGGGCGGATTCACGACTCAGGGCGACGGCTTTCATCTCGGCTCCGGCTGGGTACGTGGCTCCATCATAGAGTTCCTCACGTTTCAGCAGATACGCTGAATCGGGTGGAGCAAGCTGTTGCGCAATATGTCGTATTCCGCACTTAAACCCCGTCAAACCCTTGCAGCGTGAGGGTCTTGCGGATTTTCATCATCCTGTATAGGGTTTCAACGTCGGACCGGTGGAGGGTCGGGCGCGATACTTCACATGTTACGGGACTGTTAACATGACCTTCACCCGCCTGAGCATAATGTTCGCGGCGGTGGCGTGCTGAATCGGCTGTCGAACATCGACGCACTAGTGCTGGCCCATGCCTCTACCGGTTTCATACCCCCGAAATAGGAGCTGTACTCAATGAACAAGAAGATCCTTACTGCCGCGCTGCTGGGTGGTCTGGCTTTCGCCCAGGCTGCGTCCGCGCAGGAGTTCGATGACCGCTGGTACCTGACCGGTTCGGCCGGCTTCAACTTCCAGGACAGCGACCGCCTGACCAATGACGCTCCGTTCGTCACCCTGGGCCTGGGCAAGTTCATCAGCCCGAACTGGTCGCTGGACGGTGAGCTGAACTACCAGAACCCGAACTTCGACGCCAACAAGGACATGAACTGGTCGCAGTACGGCGTCTCGCTGGACCTGCGTCGCCACTTCATCAAGGAAGGCCGCGGCTGGAACCCGTACCTGCTGGCCGGCCTGGGCTACCAGAAGTCGGAAGAAGAGTACAACCCGATCAGCGGTGGCCTGGCTGACCGCAAGGACGGCAACTTTGCCGCCAAGGTCGGCGTCGGTCTGCAGACCACCTTCGAGAAGCGCGTCGCTGTCCGTGCCGAAGTCGCCTACCGCGCTGATTTCGACGACCAGAGCGTGAACCCGAAGCGTGCCGGCAACGATGAAAGCTGGTTCGGCGACGTGCTGGCTTCGGTCGGCGTCGTGATCCCGCTGGGCCCGGCTCCGGTCGCGGCTGCTCCGGCTCCGGCTCCGGTTGCCCCGAGCTGCGCCGACCTGGATGACGACGGTGACGGCGTCAACAACTGCGACGACAAGTGCCCGAACTCGCAGCCGGGTCAGACCATCGGTCCGGACGGTTGCCCGGTGCCGGTCTCCATCGACCTGAAGGGCGTCAACTTCGACTTCGACAAGTCGAACCTGCGTCCGGACGCCGTGGCGATCCTGAGCGAAGCCACCGAGATCCTGAAGCGTTACCCGGATCTGCGCGTTGAAGTCGCCGGTCACACCGACTCGAAGGGTACCGACGCTTACAACCAGAAGCTGTCGGAGCGTCGTGCTACCGCCGTGTACAACTACCTGACCAAGAACGGCGTTGACGCCGGTCGCCTGGTCGGCCCGATCGGCTACGGCGAGAGCCGTCCGATTGCTCCGAACACCAACCCGGATGGTTCGGACAACCCGGAAGGTCGCGCCAAGAACCGTCGTACCGAGCTGAACGTCCAGAACTAAGTTCTGACGCTCTGCCAGTAGGACACAGCAGGACCCGGCTTCGGCCGGGTCTTGTTGTTTCTGCGGCCCGGAATCCGGCGCCTGCCGGTCCGGGGGTAACCGTTCGTCGGGTTTTTGTCCGTAAAACCAATGGGTTGCCGTATTCATTGAAAGTGGCGCTTGAAAGCTGTCGCGGCATTGCTAAACTCGCCGCGTCACTTCCTTTCCTGGATGCCCTTCATGCTGCGCTCTGCATCGGCCGCCGTCCTGGCGCTGGCCCTGGTTCCCGCCGCCCACGCTGCGGTCGATTGCTCGGTCAACACCAGCGCCTCGCCGCTGCCGTTGCCGGCCACGACCATCGCGCCGGTGGCCGACGAGCTCTACATCCGTGGCAACCAGCTGGGCATGCCGGCCGGCGTGCTGAGCAGCAACTACGATCCGTCGCAGTCGCTGGACCAGGTGCTGCAGCGCCTGCGCATCGATGGCTGCCAGAACATCGCCAAGGCCATTCCGAGCGCACCGGCGGTGAAGCCGAACGATCCTGCGGCCTACAAGCCGCAGACCGAATTCGACAACACGCCCTGGCGCTTCGACATGAGCCAGAACGGCAAGCGCATGACCGCCGAAGAGTTCGACGCCTGGATGAAGGCGCGTGGCGTACGTGTGGTCAAGGCGCGTCCGGCTCCGGCCGCCACTCCGGCCCCGGCCGAAGCACCGGCTGAGACCAAGCCGGTCGACAAGAAGTAAGCACCGCGGGGAGCAGAGGCTTGCGCACGCGCCGCCCACCTGCCGCCCCCGCCGCCCGCTCCCACGC
>NZ_JAPTFQ010000108.1:0-12267 GCF_030985535.1 Stenotrophomonas sp. Sm2128 | reverse complement strand
TGGGCCAGCATGGCCGTACCGGCCTGCTGCAGGATCTGGGTGCGGGTCAGTTCGGCGGTTTCCTTGGCGAAGTCGGTATCGCGGATGCGGCTGCGCGATGCGGACAGGTTCTCCGAGGAGGTCTGCAGGTTGGCCACCACCGAGGTGAAGCGGTTCTGGATCGCGCCGAGGTCGGCGCGCACGCTGTTGACCGACTCGAGGGCCTTGTCGACGATCGACAGCGCCTTCTGCGCACCTTCGGCGGTGGTGACGTTCAGGTCCTTGACGAAGTTGGCCGTGGCGCCGGTCAGCAGGCCGCCGTTGGTGCTGGTTTCGGTCAGGCCCAGGCCAGCGATGGTCGCGGCGGTGGCGCCAGCCGGCGGGGTTGCGGCACTGACGCCCAGGGTGAAGGTCTGGCCGTCCTTGACCGAGGCCAGGCTTATCACGCCGGCATTGACCGAGGCCATGACGCCGGTTTCGCCCAGCTTGTTGTTGATCGCGGCGGAGGTGGCCGAGGTGATCGATTCGCCCGCCTTCACGGTGAAGTCGTTGATGGTGACCGTGGTGGCGGTGCCGCCCGGCGGGGTCACCGAGATCTGCAGGCCGGAGTATGTGGTGTCGGCGGTGGCCTTGTCGGCGGCGGCCAGGCTGGTGCCGGTGTAGCCGTTGGCGAAGGTTGCCGCGCCCAGCGAATCGGCCTTGGCGTTGACCACGCTGTTGATGGCGATGGCCTGGCCGGCGTTGGCGCCGACCTGGAACAGCTGGCTGGTGAAGGAGCCGTCCAGCAGCTTGGTGCCGTTGAAGTCAGCCTGCTTGGCCACTCGGTCGACTTCCGAGACCAGCTGGGTCACTTCAGCCTGCAGGGCCTTGCGGTCGCTGGCCGAGTTGGTGGCGTTGGAGGACTGCACGGCCAGTTCACGGATGCGCTGCAGGTTGTTGCCGACTTCGCTCAGCGAACCCTCGGCGACCTGGGCCAGCGAGATACCGTCGTTGGCGTTGCGGATGGCCACGTCCAGACCACGGATCTGGGTGGTGAAGCGCTCGCTGATGGCCAGGCCGGCCGCGTCGTCCTTCGCGCTGTTGATGCGCAGGCCGGACGAGAGGCGCTGGATGGTGGTAGCGAGCGAGCTGCCGCTGGTGCTCAGGTTGCGCTGAGCGTTGAGCGACATCGTATTGGTGTTGATTACCTGTGCCATGGGGTCGTCTCCTCTTATATGGAACCCGTTGGTGAATGAAACGAAGCGCCGCCTGTTTTTTTGTGTGGCTGTGTGCTTCGCTGTTGCCAAATGAATAACGGCGCTTTGTCAACAACCTTTAGCCGTGAATTCCGTCGACGCTGAAATCCGGTGCCGGAGGCTGTTTTTCCGGGGTTTTCCAGCCCTGGCCGGGCGTGAAGGCGACCCCGGAAGGGGCGGTTGGGCATGCCCAACCAGCGCTGATGAAGGTATCGGCGGGGCAGGGCCGGGCTTGATGGGCAATCACGGAAAATGCGTGCAGCACGTTTCCGGTAGCGCCAGCCCACGCCCGGCGAGCGCGACGGAACGGGCACGCAGAAACGAAAAAGGCCGCGATGCAGGGCATCGCGGCCTTTCAGGGGTGACGCAGGAGATGCGTCAGCGGATCTTGTTGAACAACGACATCGACTGCATCTGCGAGAAGATCGTCTGTGCCGCCTGCAGCGCGGTGCTCTGCAGCTGGTACTGGCTCAGTGCATCGGCATAGTCCAGGTCGCGCATCTGCGACAGCGTGGTCTTCAGGGTCACGCTGTTGGCTTCACGCATGTCGGCGGCATTGTCCAGTGCCTTCAGCTGCGCACCGCCGGCCGCACGCGAATCGATCATCCGCTCCGACGCACGGGCCACATCGCGCAGGGCGCTCTGCAGTTTGTTCTGCTGCGCGCTCATCTTGGCGGTGGTGCCGGTGTCGGCATCAAGCGCGGCAATCAGCTTGTCCATGGTGTCGAAGATGTCGCGGCTGGTTGCCGGCTTCACACTGAAGCTGTCACCGGCAGCGGGTGCGCCGGTGATCTGCAGGCGGACTCCGTTGACTTCCACGTTGTCACCGGCCTTGAACGTGCCGGTGCCGGTCACGTTACCAGCGCCGTCCAGTACCTGGTACTGGTCGGCGGCGGTGAAGCGGATGCTGAAGGACTGGCCGTTCCAGCTGTCGCTGCCATCGCGGGTGATGTTGGTCAGCACGCCGTTGCCGGTATTGCCGGCCGCGGCGACACCATCGACGAAGCCGTCGCCGGTAGGAATGCGCATGAAGATTTCGCTGCCGGGCAGGGCATCCCGCACATAGGTATCGGGGCCGACTTCAATCTGGCGCTGGGTCTGGTCGCCACGGTAGACCACCTTGCCATTGATCTTGGCGAACGGCGGATCGCCATCGTTGGTGCCGCCGAACACGTAGCGGCCGGTGCCGTCGTCGGCGTTGGCCAGCGACAGCAGGCCCTCGCGGATCTGGTTCAGTTCGGTGATCAGCGTTTTCTTGTCGGCGGCGCCCAGTGCCGGATTGCTGGCCTGGATGGTCAGGTCGTTGACGCGCGCCATCAGGTCGTTGACCTGGGCCAGGGCGTTCTCCTGTACGCCCAGTCGGTTCTGCACGTTGCCGGCATTGAGTTTCATCCGGTCCAGTGCGGCCAGGCTGCGGTCAAGCCCGACCGCCGCACCAGCGGCAACCGGATCGTCCTTGGCGCTGACGATCTTGCTGCCGGTGGCGATCTGCTGCTCCAGGTGGCTGAGCTTGGCCTGCTTGGCCATCATCAGCGACACGGACTGGTTGAACATCATGCTGGTGGAGATACGGCTGCTCATCGACGGACGGCTCCCAGGATGGTCTGGAACATGCTGTCGGCGGTGGAGATCAGCTGTGAGGCTGCCTGGTAGGCCTGTTGCAGGCGCAGCATGTCGGCCGCCTCCTCGTCCAGGTTGACGCCGGATACCTCATCGCGCGCTTCCTGCGCCTTGTCATTGATCACCAGCTGCGCTTCCAGCGAATACTCGGCCGAGCGGGCGGCTGCACCGACCTGGGTGGTCAGGCCACCCAGGGCGCCGTTGAGGGTGACCGTGCCGCTGTTGAATGCCTTGGCGCTCTCCACCTTGGACAGCCTGGAGGCGTTGCTGTTGTCCGACGAGCCCGCCGGAGTCGGGGTGATGTTGAAGGTGTCGCCGACCTTCGGCGCACCGTCCAGCACGAAGCTCCAGCCGTTGGCACTGATGGTCTGGCCGGGCGTGTAGGTCTGCGGCGGGCCCCCATCGATGGTGTAGGTGGTGGCCGAGGTGAACACGATCGCGGCCGGATTGCGCAGGTTGGCGTTGGTCGAATCGCTGACGGTGACACCGCTCAGCTTGCCGGTGCCCGTGTTGGACGTCGCCGCCGCGCCCTTCACCGCAGCGGCAGCGGCGATGCGCGACGGATCGGTGATCGCCACTTCCATGCTGCCAGCCACGCCTGCGGTCGGCTGCAGCAGGAAGCGGTCGTTGGCCGCCGGGGTACCGCCGACCACCAGCTTGACGCCGTTGATCACCAGTGGATCGGCCGCCGTACCGGTGCCGGTCAGCGGAACGTTCGCACCGGTGTCGGCACGACTGGCCTTCCAGTTGGTGCCATCGAACTGCAGCACCACGTTCTGCGCGTCCAGCTTGCCGAGGTCGCCGTAACTGGCGCTGAGGCTGGCGGTGCCGGTGTTGGCATTGTTGGCGGTGACGCGTGGATTGCCGATGTTGAAGAAGTCACCCCCGAGCTGGCCATACAGGTCCACGCCCTGGTGATGCACCTGCTTGAAGCTCTCGGCCAGGCCTACCGCCAGCTTGCCCAGCTCGGCCTGGGCAGGCGTCAGCACGGTGTCGCGGAATTCCAGCAGGCCGCCGATCTGGCCACCGACCGCCTTCGGGTCGAGCCGGATGGTGTTGCCCTGCGTTTCCAGCGCCAGCTGCAGGCGCTCCGGCTGGTACGGGTCGGCCACGGTGGTGACCTTGGTCGCCGTGGTGCCCACCACCAGTGCGTTGCCGCCGGCGGTGTAGACATTCATGATGCCGCCGTCCTGGATCACCGCCGTGCCACCGGTGTAGCCGATCAGCTGGGTGATCAGCTGATCGCGGCGGTCGAGCAGGTCCGGTGCGGCGGTAGCGATGTTGGTGCCGATCGCACCGTTGATCTGCGCGATCTCCTGCGCCAGCCGGTTGACCTCGGTGGCACCGGCCAGCAGGCCGTTGTTGACCTCGCTGTTGAGGTTGTTCAGGTGCGTGTTGAGCTGCACGAAGCGGTTGGCCAGCGCCTTGCCACCATCCAGCATGTTCTGGCGGTCGGCGGTGCCGGCGGCATTGGAGGACAGGCCGCTGACCGAATCGAAGAACTTCGACCAGACGCCGGACACGTTGGTTGCCGCGTCGGAGAACAACGAATTGACCCGGTCGGCCATGCCGGAGAGCTGCTTCAGGCGCGCCAGCTCGCCGCTGCTGTCGAGCAGGCGCGAGATCGCCAGCTGGTCGGCGGTACGGCGGATGTCGGTGATGCGGGTGCCGTTGCCGACCGTGCCGTAGCCGTAGTTCTGGGGATCAGCCGTGGCGAAGTTGACCTTCTGCCGGCTGTAGCCCGGGGTATTGAGGTTGGCCACGTTGTGGCTGGTGGTCGCCAACGCACGCTGGAAGGCGAGCAGGGCACCGGTACCGGTGGAAAGTACGCTGGACATGGGGTTCCTCAACGACGGGTGATACCCAGCGCCGCGGTTGCGGTGCTGGCGAAGGTCTGGCCAAGGCGCGAGCCGGCATCGGCCACGGCGCTGACGGCGCGCTCGATGGTCGGTCCGCCGGCGATCGCGGCGATCTTGGCCGCGTAGCGCGGGTCGGTGGCATAGCCGGCGCGCTGCAGGCCACGGGCGAAGCCCTGCACGTCGGTGCCGGCCTGCAGGGCCTGCTGGTAGCGCGGGCTGGTCTTCAGCAGGCGCACGTAGTCGGCAAAGCTCTCGGCCGGCGAACTGTAGGCACGGAAGCTGGCGGTCTCGTTGCGGCGCACGCCATCGACGTACTCGTGGGTGCCGGCCACGGCGCGCTGGCCGTTCCAGCCATTGGCCTTGATGCCGAACAGGTTGTGCGAGGTGCTGCCGTCGGCATGCTTGATGTGGCGCTTGCCCCAGCCGGTTTCCAGCGCCGCCTGGGCGACCAGGGCGCGGGCATCCACGCCCAGTTCCTTGGCCGCACGCTGCGCGTGCTGCCAGATGCTGGCGACGAAGCCTTCCGGGGTGTGTTCACCCAGCTGCGCGACGGCGGTGCGGGTAGCCATCGCATCGGCCGGGCTGATGGCCGTGCCGCGGTTGCTGGCGGTAGCCGACCACTGGTCGCTGTTGGCAGCCCAGTCGTCGCCTTGCAGGCCGCCGATGTAAGGATCTTCGGTACCCAGCGAGCGGTGCATGCTGCTGCTTTCGCGCCCGGCGATCAGGTCCAGCGCCTGTTCCATCGGTGCAACCGCCGCGTGTGCGCCGGACTGCGCGCCGGCGGCCATCTGCTGCAGCAGGCGCACGGCCTGGCTGCCGTCTTCCAGCGGCAGCGACGGTGCCGGCTTGGCCGGTGCATTGAGCTGATAGGCGCGGCTGGCCTTGGCCGGGTCCGCGCGGGTATCCAGTGCCGGGCCATCGGCGGCCTGGCCGGACAGCTGCCGGCTGATCATGCCGGACAGGCCCAGGCCCTTGCCGCGGGTCATCGCCTCGGCAATCTTCTGGTCGTACATCTCGCGGAACATCTTGTTTTCGCCGGGGAACAGCGAGTCGCCGAAGCTGGCGTCACGCATGCTCTTGACCAGCATCTGCGCGAACTGGCCTTCCAGCTGGCGCGCGACCTTGTCGATCCTGGCCGGATCGTTCTGTTGTGCCGGGTGCAGATCGAATGCGGGATTGATGCGCATGTCAGATCACCTCGAGCTCGGCACTCAATGCGCCGGCCTGCTTCAGGGCTTCCAGGATCGCGATGAGATCGCCTGGTGCTGCGCCCACGGCGTTCACCGCGTGCACGATCTCGTCCAGGGTGGTGCCGCCGCTGAACTTGAACATGCGGCTGCCGTCGTTGGTGGCGGTGATGGTCGACTGCGGGCTGGCTACGGTACGGCCGCCGGACAGCGCATTGGGCTGGCTGACGTTGGTGTTTTCCTGGATGGTCACGGTCAGCGAACCGTGCGAGATCGCGGCAGGTCCCACGCGCACCTGCTGTCCGATGACCACGGTGCCGGTACGCGAATTGACCACCACCTTGGCCGGAGCGCTGCCCGGGGTCAGTTCCAGGTTCTCGATGCGCGCCAGCAGGCCGATGCGTGCGCCCGGATCGGTCGGCGCGGTAACCGCCACGGTCACGCCGTCGACCGCGCGCGCCGCACCGTCGCCGAACGCATTGTTGAGCGCAGCGACCATGCGCGAGACCGTGGTGAAGTCATTGTTGTGCAGGTTCAGGGTGATCTCGCCGCCGTTGGCCAGCGGATCGGGCAGCGCACGCTCCACGGTCGCACCGTTGGGAATGCGGCCGACGCTGGGCACGTTCACCGAGACACGGGAACCATCCTTGCCCTGTGCACCAAAGCCGCCCACGATCAGGTTGCCCTGGGCGATGGCATAGATCTGGCCGTCGGCGCCGCGCAGCGGGGCCATCAACAGCGAACCGCCACGCAGCGAGACCGCGTTGCCGATCGAGGACACGGTGATATCGATCGGCTGGCCCGGCTTGGCGAACGGCGGCAGTTCAGCGTGGATCGCCACGGCGGCCACGTTCTTCAGCTGCGGGTTGACGTTCGGCGGAACATTCACGCCCAGCTCGCCGAGCAGGTTCTTCAGGCTCTGCACGGTGAACGGCGCCTGGCTGGTGCGGTCGCCGCTGCCGTCCAGGCCCACCACCAGACCGTAGCCCACCAGCGCATTGCCACGCACGCCACCGACCTGGGCCAGGTCCTTGATGCGTTCGGCGCTGGCCGGGGCCACCACCGCGAAGACCATGAACACGCCGCAGTAGAGCGACGTCATGCGTCGCTGCCAGGAAGAAGAGGAGAAGAGTTTCATGGCCATACTCAGAACGGCGTCAGGCCGGAGTTGAAGAAGCGGCTCAGCCAGCCCATCGCGTTGGATTGCGCAACCGGGCCGCGGCCGCCGTAGACGATGCGGGCCTCGGCCACGCGGCTGGACGGAATGGTGTTGTCCTGGCTGATGTCACCCGGGCGCACGATGCCCTGCACCTGCACCAGTTCATCGCCCTGGTTCAGCCGCAGGTTCTTCTGTCCCTGCACCACGAGGTTGCCGTTGGGCAGGCGCTGCACCACGGTGACGGTGACGCTGCCCTGCAGGCGGTTGCTCTGCGCGCTGTTGCCCTTGCCGGTGAAGTCACGCGCGCCCTTGGCCGTCGCACTGAGAATGTCCTTGCCGCCCAGGGTGACCGGTGCGCCGAGAATGGACGGCGTGCCCAGGCTCAGGTTCGATTCCTTGTTGGTGGCGGTGTTGGCACTGGTCTGCGCGGTGGTGTTTTCCAGCAGGGTGATGGTCAGCAGGTCGCCGACATCGCGCGCGCGCCGATCCGAATACAGCTGCAGGGTCGGGCCGGCAGCGTAGATCGCGCCGGCGGTCGGTTCGGCCTGCGGTGGCATGATCGGCTGGATCGGTGCCATTGCCGGATAGGGGCGCACATCGCCGGCAATCACGCAGCCACCGAGCAGGGCAGCCACGGTGCAGGCGAGGGCAGTGCGGGCGAAGTTGGAAATGGGCGACATGGCGGTTTCCCGGGTTGGCCGGTCAGAGCTTGTTGTTGAGGTAGCCGAGCATCGAATCGGTGGTGGAAATCGCCTTGGCGTTCATTTCGTAGGCGCGCTGGGTTTCGATCATCGACACCAGCTCTTCCACCACGTTGACGTTGCTGCCTTCCAGCGCGCCCTGCACCACGGTGCCGAGGCCGTTGAGGCCGGGGTTGCCGTTCTGTGCCGGGCCGGACGCAGTGGTCTCGAGGAACAGATTCTCGCCACGGGCCTGCAGGCCGGCCGGATTGACGAAATCGGTCAGGGTCAGCGCACCCACTTCCACTGACGCCGCGCCGTCGGCCATCTTCACGCTGATGGTGCCGTCGGTACCGATGGTCACCGACTGTGCGCCCTCGGGAATCTGGATGCCCGGCTGCACCGGGTAGCCGCTGTTGGTGACCAGCTCGCTGTCCTGGTTGATCTTGAACGAGCCATCACGGGTGTAGGCCGAGCTGCCGTCGGGCATCTGCACTTCGAAGAAGCCGCGGCCGTTGACCATGACGTCGAGGGCGCGGCCGGTCTGCTGCTGTCCACCCTGCTCGAAGTTCTTGGCGGTGGCGACCACGCGCACGCCGGTGCCGAGCTGCAGGCCGGTCGGCAGCTGCGTCTGTGCCGACGAGGAACCGCCGGGCTGGCGCACCTGCTGGTACAGCAGGTCCTCGAAGCTGGCACGGTCCTGCTTGAAGCCGGTGGTGTTGGTGTTGGCGAGGTTGTTGGAAACCACCGACATGCGCATCTGCTGCGCATCCAGTCCGGTTTTCGCGATCCACAATGCCTGGTTCATCTTCGGTGTCCTGTCTGGTGAAGCCGGCCGCGTGGTGCGGCCCTTGTATGCGGGTGTGCAAGCGGTGTGCCAGCGCCGGCATCAGCGGGCGCCGGATTTCCGTCAGCTGCCCAGGCGCAGCATGCTGTTGGCGCTGCGCGCGTTTTCGTCGCCGTGCTTGATCACCTGTACCTGCATTTCGTACTGGCGCTGCAGCTGGATCATCTGCACCAGTGCGCCGGCGGCATCCACGTTGCTGCCCTCCAGCTGGCCGCTGTGCACGGCCGTACCCTGCGCCGGTGCGAACGGCTGGCGTGGATCGGTGTTGCGGAACAGGCCATCGAGGCCGCGCTCCAGGCGCTCGTCGGGCGCCTGCACGACCTTGATCCGGCCGATCTGCGCCATGGTCTGCGGGCCTTCGCCCTGCGGGATGATCGAGAGCGTGCCGTCGGCACCGATTTCCATCGCCTGGTAGGGCGGAATGGCGATCGGGTTGTTGTTGTCATCCAGTACCGGACGGCCGCTGGAGGTCACCAGCTGGCCGTTCGGCGTCACCGACAACGCCGCGCCGCGCGTGTACGCCTCGCTGCCATCGCTGGACTGCACCGCCAGCCAGGTGCCGGTCTGCAGGGACAGATCCAGCGGCTTGCCGGTGATGTGCTGCGAGCCGGGCGTGCGATTGAACCCGGCATCGACATGCAGCGCGTCCACCCGCGAGGCAAAGCCCGGGCCACGGATCGGGAAGGCTTCGGTGTTGGCCAGCGCTTCCTTGAAGCCGGGGGTATCGGAGTTGGCGAGGTTGTGGCTGAGCGTGCCCTGTGCCTGCAGGGAGGCGCGGGCACCAGTCATCGCCACGTAAAGGGCTTTATCCATGCGGGGAGTTCCGTGACAGGGTCAGCGCATCATCAACGGATGTTGATGACGGTCTGGGTGATCTGGTCCTGGGTGGTGATCATCTGCGCGTTGGCCTGGAAGTTGCGCTGCGCGGTGATCATGTTGACCAGCTGCTCGGTGAGATCGACGGTGGATGCTTCCAGCGAGCCGGCCTGGATCTTGCCGAGATTGGAGGTGTCCGGCATGCCGGTGCGCGGGGTGCCCGAGCTGAAGGTGTCCACCCACAGGTTGTTGCCCTTCGATTCCAGGCCCTGCGGATTGTTGAAGGTGGTCAGCGCGACCTGGCCCAGCGGCTTGTCGGCGCCATTGGAGTAACGCGCGTAGACCACGCCGGTTTCCGACACGGTGATCTCATTGAGCTTGCCGGCGGCGTAGCCATCCTGCTGGGTGTTGCGCAGCGCGAACTTCTCGCCGTACTGGGTCGAGCCGCTCACGTCCAGCGTCATGTTCAGCACGCCGGCACCGGTGGTCGGGGTGAAGGTGCCGAGGCTGACCTTGCCGTCTGCCGGTGCGGTCAGCTTGCCGCTGTTGTCGAAGGTGACCGGGGTTGGCGCGCCGGCCGGCTGGCCGTCCACGTAGTTGCGCACGGTCCACTCGTTCGGGTTGGCACCCTTCACGAAGTACGAGACCTGGATGTGGCTGACGCCCAGCGAGTCGTACACGGTGATGCCGCCGCTGGAGTGGTTGTAGCTGTTGGAGTCGGTCGGATCGAAGGTGGTGACCGTCGGCTGCTTCGCGTTGGCCGGCAGGGTAAAGCCGACCTTCACTTCGCTGGTCTGCTTCGGCGGGCTGTCGGTGGTGAGCAGCTGCAGGTCGACCATGCGGCCGGCATCGAAGTTGGTGCCATCGGCATTCGGCGCGAACACCTGCAGGCGTGCGCCCTGAGGGTTGATCACGTAGCCGGACGGATCGGTCTGGAAATTGCCGGCGCGCGAGTACACGCGGGTACCGTTCATGTTCATGGTGAAGAAGCCTTCACCGGAAATGGCCATGTCCAGGCTGCGGCCGGTCTGTTCGTTGTGGCCCTGCTTGAACTGCTGGGCAACGTTGGAGACACGGACGCCCGAACCCACGGCGTTCTTTGACAGACCATAGCCGGTGGCCGAGAACAGATCGGCGAACTCGGCGCGCGATTCCTTGAAACCGGTGGTGTTGACGTTGGCGACGTTGTTGGCGGTGACGCTCAGGTCGGAATTGGCGGCATTGATGCCGGACAGCGAGACATTGAAGCCCATGGGATGCTCCTGGTAAGTGCGGGGTGTGCGGCTCAGCTGACGCGGAGCACGTAGTCGATCGGGGCCGTGCCCAGGCCCTTGAGGTTCAGGTACAGGCCGTCGGAACCGACGGTCACGCTTTCCACCGGCGCCTGCACGTAGGTGGACAGCTTGGTGCTCTTGCCGGCGGTATCGACGTGGTTGGCAACGATGGAATACTTGCCCGGCTCCATGCGCTTGCCGTTGGCATCCTTGCCGTCCCACTGGAACGCAGTCTCGCCGGCGGCCTTGGCTTCCACGCTCAGCGAGGTGACCTTGGCGCCGGTGGCATCGGTGATGTCGACGGTGATGATGCCGGCCGAGGGCGCCGCCACCGTGCCTTCAACGTTGCCTTCCTTTTCCAGCACCAGCTTTTCCGACGGCACCAGCACCTGGTGGCCGACCAGCGCCGCACCACGCAGCACCTGGTCGCTGGCCATCGATTCCTGGAAGCCCTTCACCGTCTTGTTCAGATCGGTGATGCCCTGCACGGTGGACATCTGCGCCATCTGCGCGACCATCTGCGTGTTGTCCATCGGCTTCAGCGGATCCTGGTGCTGCAGCTGTTCGGTCATCAGGCGCAGGAAATCGGCCTGGTCCAGCGTGTTCTTCTTCTTGGTGGCGTTGCTGTTCGGGGCGTTCAGACCGAGTGCGGTGTAGACGTCCTGGTTGGTCTGGTTGTTGACGGCGGTGGTCATGGCGGTATCCGGTACTGCGGGCCTCAGCGGCCCATGGTCAGGGTGGCCAGGGCCAGTTCCTTGGCGGTGGTCAGCATCTCCACGCCGGCCTGGTAGTTGCGCGAGGTCGAGATCAGGTTGACCATCTGCGCCACCGGGTCGACGTCGGGCTGGTAGATGTAGCCATCGCCATCGGCCAGCGGGTGGCCCGGCTCATAGCGCTTGATCGGCGCGGCCTCGCTCTGGGTGATCTCCTTCACCTTCACCGAGGTGATGTTCGGATCGTTCTTGCTGGTGACGGCCTGGAAGATCGGCTCCAGCGGCTTGTACACCGCGTCGGCGGAACCGGCGACGGTGTCGGCGTTGGAGAGGTTGGAGGCGATGGTGCTCATGCGCACCGACTGCGCCTGCAGCGCGGAGCCGGCGATATCGAAGATCGGCAGGTTGCTCATGGCTTATTGCCCCGTGATCGCGGTCAACATGGAACGCACCTTGCTCTCGACGAAGCTGAGCGAAGCGCGGTACTCGAGCGCGGCGCGGCCATAGGCCGCACGCTCGGCATCGGGATCGACGGTGTTGCCGTCCAGGCTGGGTTGCACGCCTTCGCGCGCGATCTGGAACGGGTTCAGGCCACTACTGATTTCGTAGTGCTGCTCATGGGTGGTGGCCATCAGGCCATTGGCATCCTGCCCCTGGGCATGGCGCAGGGCGGCGTCGAAGTCCAGGTCCTGGGCCTTGTAGCCGGGAGTGTCGGCATTGCCGAGGTTGCTGGCGATCAGCTTCATCCGCTGTTCGCGCAACGGCATGGCCTGGGCATGGACGCCCAGGTAGTCGGTAATCAGGTTGCGCACGGTGCACTCCCACGGGAACGTTGCCCGGGAAGCTGCAAGGGGTGTGCCAAATTCGAGAGGGTAGTGGGGGGGGGGGGGGGGGGGGG
>NZ_JAPTFQ010000107.1:0-12270 GCF_030985535.1 Stenotrophomonas sp. Sm2128 | reverse complement strand
CCCCCCCAACTACCGCAGCTGCGCGAAAGCCCCGCTCCGGCGGGGCTTTCGCTTTGCCGGACATGGCGGAAAACAGCGTTCGCGCCAGCCATGACCTCCCGCCCATGCGCCGGGCTGAACGACTGTTAAGCTCCAAGGCTTAGGTCCCTTCCCGGAGTTGTCCATGCGTCGCCGCGTCCTTGCCATCGCATCCTCCCTCGCCCTGCTGGCCGCCCCGGCCTTCGCGGCGCCGCATACCACCACCCTGCCCCCGGCGTCGCTGGCCACCGCCGCACAGCTGCGTGACCAGGCGCTGGCCGATGACACCGGCTGGAAGGTGGTCGAATCGCTCACCACCGAAATCGGCCCGCGCATCGCCGGCAGCGAGGCCGACGCCCGCGCCGTGGCCTGGGCCGAAGCCAAGTTCAAGGCACTGGGCTTCGACAAGGTGTGGAAGGAACCGGTGACCTTCCCGAAATGGGAGCGGCGCAGTGAACACGCTGCCGTGACCGGCAGGAACCCGCAGCCGCTGCAGATCACTGCGCTGGGCGGCAGCCCGGGCGGCACGGTGGAAGCGGAGGTGGTGCGCTTCGCCGATCTGGCCGCCCTGCAGGCGGCACCGGCCGGTTCGCTGAAGGGCAAGATCGCCTTCGTCGATTACCAGATGCTGCCGTTCCGCGATGGCCGCGACTACGGCCGCGGCGGTGCAATCCGCAGCAAGGGACCGTCAGAAGCGATCCGCAAGGGCGCGGTGGGCTTCCTGATGCGCTCGGCCGGTACCGACTCCCACCGCGTGCCGCACACCGGCATCACCCGTTTCGATGATGGCCTGACCCCGGTGCCGTCGGCGGCACTGTCGGTGCCCGATGCCGACCAGCTGGCGCGCCTGCTGGCCCGTGGCAGCACCACGGTGAAGGTGGCACTGGACTGTGGCTGGGATGGTACGGCGACCTCGTACAACGTGATCGGCGAGATCACCGGCCGCAGCCTGCCGAAGGAAGTGGTGGTGATCGGTGGTCACCTGGATTCGTGGGACCTGGGCACCGGCGCCGTGGATGACGGCGCGGGCGTGGGCATCACGATGGCCGCCGGCCACCTGATCGGCCTGCTGAAGCAGGCACCGAAGCGCACCATCCGCGTGATCGCCTTCGCCAACGAGGAACAGGGCCTCTACGGCGGCAAGGCCTATGCCGAGGCACACGCCAAGGACGTGGCCCTGCATCAGCTGGCCGCCGAGAGCGACTTCGGCGCAGGCCGCATCTACGCCTTCAATACCGGTTCACCGAATCCGGAAGGCTCACGTGAAGCGACGAAGCAGATTGCCGAAGTGATGAAGCCGCTGGGCATCGAGTACCAGGCCGACAAGGGTGGCCCGGGCCCGGACGTCGGCCCGCTGGCCGCCAAGGGCGGTGCGTGGGCGTGGCTGGCGCAGGACGGCTCGGACTACTTCCACCTGCACCACACCGCCGACGACACCCTGGACAAGATCGACCCGAAGGCGCTGGCGCAGAACGTGGCCGCGTATACGGTGTTCGCGTACCTGGCGGCGGAAGCCGATGGCAGTTTCGGCAGCGAAGCCAAGGCGACCACGCCTCCGAACGAGTGATGCGGTGGTGCCGGGCCATGCCCGGCGAGCGCAACTGGAAGCGCGGTGCGAACCAAGGTTCGCACCCACCAAGGCGGGTCCTGAATCAGGAACCCGGCAGGGTCAGAGCCCTCGCCTGCGGCGAGGGATCCGACCCCGATCATGCGACCCCGGATACGGGATCACCCGCGTCGACTGGCCCACTGCGCCAGCAGCACGGCCGTGGCCGAGGCCACGTTCAGGCTCTCCACCGCGCCACTGCCGGGAATCGAGACCCGCATGTCGCATTCGCTGGCCAGGCCGCGGTCCATGCCCTCGCCTTCGGCGCCCATCACGTACACCAGCCGCTCCGGCAGCGACGCACGGAACACGTCGTCGCCACCCTCAACGAGGGTCGCCGCCAGCCCGAAGCCGGCACTGCGCAGCTGCGCCATCGCCTCTGCAGTCTCCGGCAACTGCACCAGCGGCACCGACTCCGCCCCGCCTTCGGCCACGCGTGCGGCAGCACCGGACAGCGCCAGCGTGCTGCCGGCCGGCAGCAGCAGCGCCTTGACGCCGAAATGCGCGGCCGAGCGCAGGATCGCGCCGAAGTTGTGCGGGTTGCCGACACCATCCAGCCACAACGCCAGCACCGGGCCCTGCTCCAGATCGGCCAGCCACTGCGCCAGCGGCACGACCGGCGCACGCAGCACGTCGGCCACCAGGCCCTCGTGATGGGTCGTGGCAGCCAGCTTGTTGAGATCGCCTTCCTCCACCACGCGATAGCCCACGCGGTTGGCCACGCACCACTTCAGCACCGGCTGCATGCGCGGAATCAGCGCGTCCACCAGGTACAGCTTGCGCAGCGCCTGCGGGCGCTTGGCGAACAGCGCCTGTACGGCGTTCCAGCCATACAGGCGCAGTTCGTCGTTGCCGCGCCCCGGCGGCGGCGGGGTGCCGCCCTCACGCGGTGGCAGCGGGGTGGCCCGCGGCGGTCGCGACGACGGGCGGCGGGCATTCTTCCAGGGATCATTCACTACGGGACAACTCCAGCTTGCGTTGACGCCAGAAATCGGCGTTCTTGATGCCCAGGGCATCGGGGTCGAAGATTGGATCGAGGCCGAGCTTCTTCTGTCGTTCGTAATCACGCAGGGCGAGCATGGCCGGCTTCTGGATGATGAGGATGGCAATGATGTTCAGCCAGGCCATCAGGCCGACGCCGATGTCACCCAGCGCCCAGGCCAGGGTCGCATTATGGAACGCGCCGAACACCACCATGCCGATGATGCCCAGGCGCAGCACCAGCACGGTCAGCGGGCGCTTCCTGTTGTGGTTCACATAGCTGAGGTTGGTCTCGGCCATGTAGTAGTACGCCATGATGGTGGTGAAGGCGAAGAAGAAGATGGCGATGGACACGAACGCCGAACCCCAGCCCGGCAGCACGGCTTCCACACCGGCCTGGGCATAGCCCGCGCCTTCCGGAATGCCGGCCAGGCCCTGGAAGATCGGCGGGGCGCCGGCACCTGCGGGCGAGTAGACGTTGTAGGTGCCGCTGGCCAGGATCAGGAACGCGGTGGCGGTGCACACCATCATGGTGTCGAAGTAGATGGCGAAGGCCTGCACGTAGCCCTGCTTGGCCGGGTGCGAGACTTCCGAGGCGGCCGCTGCATGCGGGCCCGAACCCTGGCCGGCTTCGTTGGCGTAGATACCGCGCTTGATGCCCCACTCCACTGCCAGGCCCATCATCGCGCCGAACGCGGCGTGGGTGCCGAAGGCGCTGCTGAAGATGATGTTGAACATCTCCGGCACGCGGTCGTAGTTGATGATCATGATGATGATGGCCATCAGGATGAAGCCGGCGGCCATGAACGGCACCACCACTTCGGCGAAGTTGGCGATGCGCTTGACGCCGCCGAAGATCACCACGCCCAGCAGCAGCGCGACCACGATGCCGATGCCCAGCTTCAGCGCCTGCACCGACTCCATGCCGAAGGCCTGGCCATCGAGCGGACCGCACAGGGCAGTACCGCGGCAGGCGTTGATGATGCTGTCGGCGATCGCGTTGGCCTGCACGCCCGGCATCAGGAAGCCGGCGGCGATGATCGTGGCGATGGCGAAGGCCAGCGCGTACCACTTCAGGCCCATGGCCTTTTCGATGTAGTAGGCCGGGCCACCGCGGTAGCGGCCTTCAGCGTCCTTGGTCTTGTAGATCTGCGCCAGGGTGCATTCCACGTACGACGTGGACGCGCCGAGGAAGCCCATCACCCACATCCAGAAGATCGCACCGGGGCCGCCGAAGGCGATGGCGGTGGCCACGCCGGCGATGTTGCCGATGCCCATGCGGCCGGCCATCGACATGGCCAGGGCCTGGAACGAGGACACGCCGGCGTCGGATTTCTCACCCTTGACGGTGAGGCGGCACATCTCGAGGAAGCCGCGGATCTGCATGAAGCGCGTGCGCAGGCTGAAGAACAGGCCGGCGCCCAGGCACACGAAGATCAGTGCCTTGCTCCAGATGATGCTGTTGATGAAATGTACGGTTGCTTCCACGCGCGCTCTCTCCAGTCGGCGGGTTGTAAGGACGTCCCGTCGGCTGGAAGGGACCGGTCGATTCTCCCTGATCGAAGGCCGCTGCGGTAGCGCCGGATCAATGGGGGCTGCGGGATGGGTGGGTGGGATGGCTGCGCTGACGCCATGATGCCCGGTAGAGTCGACTGTTGGTCGACTGCCGTTGGCCCCGGTCGCAGAAGAGCCCGCGCTGCGCGCGATAGTCGACTGACAGTCGACTCTACCCCTCCCCTTCCCCGGCTGCTCAGGGCAGCTGGGTGCGCACCCGGGCGAAGCGGCGCAGGTCGTGCAGGACGCCGCGCTTGTAGACCGCACAGCGCTCCACGCCCTCTTCCTGAAAGCCGTTCTTCTCCAGCACCCGGGCCGAGCCGAGGTTGAAGTCGACCACGCTAGCCTGCAGCCTGAACAGGCGTAGTTCGTCCATCACCCACGGTGCGAACAGGCCAACCACGCGGGTCATCACGCCCTGCCCCCAGTAGGCCTGGCCGAGCCAGTAACCCAGTTCGGCGGTATGCCCACGCTCGGCCACGCCCTGCTGGGCACCGACGCTGCCGCAGGCCTGGCCGTCGATCTCGATGGCCAGGTTCAGGGTTCCGGAGGCCAGCACGCGGCCGGCGAGGAAGGCCTCGCCATCCTCGCGCGTGTACGGGTACGGAAAGCGATCACGCAGGCCCCGCGATACCTCGGCGTCGTTGGCGTGGCGCAGCAGGGATTCCAGATCATCCGGGCGCCAGGGGCGCAGGCGGAAACCTTCTCCCTGTAGTGGCGGGGTCAGAGCCCTTTCCGTTCCGGAAAGGGATCCGACCCCTGGTCCGACCCCGCCGGCAGGCCGGTCAGGCATGCCCGCCCACCGAGGGCGATTCGGCTTCCTGCTTCTCCAGCTCGCGCTTCACCGCTTCCGGCGAGCGGGTGTACGGGGCCAGCCGCGCGTAGAACGCCGGCACCACGAACAGCGACAGGAACGTCGAAAGAGTCACGCCGAAGATGATCACGATGCCGATCGTGCCACGGCTGGCCGAGCCGGGGCCACCGGCCACCACCAGCGGAATCGCGCCGACCACGGTGGCGATCGAGGTCATCAGGATCGGGCGCAGGCGCACCATCGCCGATTCGATGATCGCCTCGCGCACGGTTCTTCCGTCGTCGCGCAGCTGGTTGGCGAATTCGACGATGAGGATGCCGTTCTTCGCTGCCAGGCCGACCAGCATGACGATGCCGATCTGACTGAACAGGTTCACCGTACCGCCGCTCACCCATAACCCGACCAAGGCACCGAGCACGCCCAGCGGCACGGTCAGCATGATGGTGAGCGGGTGGATGAAGCTCTCGAACTGCGCGGCCAGCACCAGGTAAACCACCAGCAGGGCCATGGCGAAGGTCAGCAGCACCGCGCCACCCGCACTCTGGTACTCGCGCGATTCGCCCTTCCAGTTCACCTGCGCGTACTGCGGCAGTTCCTCGCGGGCCACGTTCTGCGCCCAGGCGATGGCCTCGCCCAGCGGATAGCCCGGTGCCAGGCCGGCGGTGATGGTGATCGAGCGCAGGCGGTTGAAGCGGTTCAGCGTGCCCGCCTCGGCCACTTCACTGAGCGTGACCAGGTTGGACAGCGGCACCAGTTCGCCGGAGGTGGCACGCACACGGATCGCGGCCAGGTCGGCCGGGCTGGCACGGCCATCGCGACCGGCCTGCACCAGCACGTCGTACTCTTCGCCGTTGTCGACGAAGGTGGTGACGCGGCGCGAGCCCATCATGGTTTCCAGTGCCGAACCGATCGCGGTGACCGGCACGCCGAGATCCGCCGCACGCTGGCGGTCGATGTTCACCCGCATCTGCGGCCGGGTTTCCTTGTAGTCCGAATCCGGGCCGACCAGGCCCGGATTGTCGGCCATGCGCAGCAGGATGCGGTCACGCCACTGCGCGATCTCGGCGTATTCCGGGCCGCCCAGCACGATCTGGAATGGCTGGCCGCCACTGCGCACCAGCCCGCCGCCCACCTGCGTACGCACGCGCACGCCGCGGATGGTGTCCAGTTCCTTCTGCAGTGCGTTGGCCACGTCCGGCGTGGCCTCGCTGCGCTGGCGCCACGGCTGCAGGAAGATGCTGACGCGGCCGGTGTGCATTTCCTCGCTGGCACCGAAGCCGCCGGGCACGCGGGGGTTGGCACGCACGATCGGCTTGTCCGGGCCGACGTGAGGGGCCAGCAGCGCTTCCACCTGCTGTACCTGCTGCACGGTGTAGTCGTAGCCGGCGCCTTCCGGGCCGTCGATCATGATCTGGAACGAACCGCGGTCTTCGGCCGGCGCCAGCTCCGACGGCAGCAGTTTCAGCAGGCCCCAGCTGGCGGCCAGCGCGGCCACCATCACCAGCAGGTAGATCCAGGTGCGGTCCACGTGATGGTCGAGCACGCGACCATAGCCGGAGGCCAGGCGCTCCAGGTTGCGGTTGACGAAGCCATGCAGGCCGCGCGGTGCCTGCCCGGTGTGCGGCTTGAGCAGTTTGGAGGCCATCATCGGCGTCAGCGTCAGCGCCACGAACGCGGACAACGCAACCGCTGCCGCCAGCGCCACCGCCAGTTCGCGGAACAGGCGGCCGGTATTGCCTTCCAGGAAACCGACCGGCAGGAACACCGCCACCAGCACGGCGGTGGTGGCGATCACCGCGAAGGCGACCTGCGTGGTACCGCGCTTGGAGGCCACCAGCGGGGGCTCGCCCAGGTCGATGCGGCGCTGCACGTTTTCCACCACCACGATCGCATCGTCCACCACCAGGCCGATGCACAGCACCAGGGCCAGCAGGGTCAGCAGGTTGATCGAGAAATCGAACGCATACAGCGCGATGAACGCCGCGACCAGGCAGACCGGCACCGTCACCGCCGGGATCAACGCGGCGCGGAAACTGCCGAGGAACAGCCAGATCACCGCCAGCACCAGGATCATCGCTTCCACCAGCGTGGCATAGACGCGGTCCACCGCCGCTTCGATGAAGGTGGTGTTGTCGAAGGCGACGAAGATCTGCGTGCCCTTGGGCAGGGTCAGCGCAACCCGCTCGGCTTCAGCGCGCGCGGTACGCGCCACGTCCAGCGAGTTGGCAGTGGAGGTCTTGACGATGCCCAGGCCGATGCCCGGCTCGCCGTTGCTGCGGTAGTACGCGCGACGCTCGGCCGAAGCCAGTTCAATCTTCGCCACGTCGCCCATGCGCACCACGTAACCGTCGCGGCCCTTGCCCAGCGGGATGGTCGCAAAGTCTTCCGGCTTGATGTAGTTGCGCTCCACGCGCAGGGTGAAGTCACGGTCGGTCGACTCGATGCGGCCGGCCGGCAATTCCACGTTCTCGTTGCGCAGTGCGGTTTCCACATCGCCAGTGGTCAGCCCGCGCGCGGCCAGCTGGTCACGGTCCAGCCAGATGCGCATCGCATAGCGCTGGCGGCCACCGATGCGGACCTGGGCCACGCCATCGAGGCTGGAGAAACGATCGACCACGTAGCGGTCGGCGTAGTCGCTCAGCTCCAGCGTGTCCATGGTCGAGGACACCATGTTGAACCAGATGATCGGGTCGGCATCGCTCTCGACCTTGGCGATTTCCGGCGGACGCGCTTCTTCGGGCATGCGGTCGGCGACGCGGCTGACCGCATCGCGCACGTCATTGGCCGCCGCTTCGATATCGCGGTTGGAGGTGAACTCGATGCTGACCTGCGAGCGGCCGTTGGTGCTGCGCGCATTGATCGTATCGATGCCTTCGATGCCGGCCAGCGCATCTTCCAGCACCTGGGTGATGCGGCTTTCGATGACCGCCGCCGAGGCGCCGGTGTAGTCCACCGACACCGACACGATCGGCGGATCGATGGCGGGCAGTTCGCGCAGGGTCAGGCGGGTGAAGGACATCACGCCCAGCACCAGCAGCAACAGGCTCATCACCACGGCGAACACCGGCCGCTGGATGGAGATGTCGGACAGCTTCATCCGCCGTGGCCCTCGGCCGCGACCGGCGCCGGTGCATCCGCCGGCTTGGCACCGCTGGCCGGGGCCGCATCCTTGGCCGCGACCTTCAGGCCCGGGCGCAGCTTGCCGGTGCCATCGACCACGATGCGCTGGCCGGCTTCCAGGCCCTGCTTGATCTCAACCACGCCGGCACGGCGCGCACCGGTCACCACGTCCACGCGCTCAACGCTGTCGTCGCTCTTGATGCGGTACACGAACGTGTCGCGGCCCACCTGCACCACGGCGATTTCCGGCACCACCAGCGCCGGGCGCTCGGGGCGGAACAGGCGCACGTCCAGCAGCATGCCCGGGCGCAGCGCGTGGTCGCTGTTGGCGAAATCGCCCCGCACGGTCACCGCACGGGTCGCCGGGTCGATGCGTGCGTCGATGGTACTGACCACGCCCTCGAAGGTGCGGCCCGGCCACGCCACGCTGGTGGCGCTGACCTTGTCACCGACGCCCAGTGCGGCCAGTTCCACTTCCGGCACCTGGAAATCGATGTGCATGTGCTCGATGTCGTCGAGCGTGGCGATGACCGTGGTCGGAGTCACCAGCGAGCCCGGGCTGACCTGGCGGATGCCGAGCACGCCGGCGAAAGGTGCGCGTACACGGCGATCACCGATGTCGGCCTGCATCTGCATCACGCGCGCCTCGGCGGCATCACGGATCGACTTCTGCGTATCCAGCGTGGCGCTGGACACCAGCCGCTGGGAGGCCAGCTCGCGCTGGCGCTTGTACAACTGGTCGGCCTCGTGGAAGGTGGCCTGCGCCTGCACCAGCGCCGCTTCCTGGGCCTGCCCGCGCAGCGTCACGATCGGTGCGCCGGCGGCGATGTGCTGGCCGCTTTCGAAATGCACCTTCTCGACGATTTCGCTGACCTTGGCGGTGACGCTGATCGACTCGCGCGCCTTGGCCGTGCCCAGCGCCTGCAGGGTGTCGTTCCACTGCATGGGCTGCACCACCTGCGCCGTGACCGGCACTGCTTCGCCCTGCCGACGCGCGGCGGCCTCCTGTTTGCCTGCGCACCCGGCCAACACGGCCAGGCTGAGGCCAAGGGCCAGGGTCGAAGCGATACGAGCCAACATGAATGGTCCTGATTGATCCACGGCCGCCGAGTGTAGGCAAGGCCCCGCAAAAGCGGTATGTGCCAAGCGTTTACCATCGTGGAACCGAAGCCGTGATAGCGCCTTGAACCCGTTCCGTGCAAGGCTGCCCTTGGCGGTGTCGGCGTGTGTCGGGTTGTATCCAGCCGTGCACCACGGGCGTTGCCATCGTAGAGTCGAAGCTGCCCGACAGAGGGCGTCGGGCGGGGACGGATCCTGGCGGGGATCCGGCCCCGGTTTTTTTTCACCCGGCGGATCAGTACCGGTAGTTCACCTTCATCCACAGGCTGCGCCCGGGCTCGTTGATGCGCACCGGGTCGGCCGGGAAGCCGAAGTCGGCACTGCCGGCCAGGTTCAGGTGCTCGCTGTAGGCGCGGTCGAACAGGTTGTCGACGCCCGCGCTGAGCTGCAGCTGCGAACTGAAACGGTACGCGGCGTTGAGCGCGAACGTGGCGAAACCTGCACTCGGCCCGAGGTCCTGTGCGACCACGTTGCCCTGGCCCTCGGCCACGCGGTGCTGGTGGGTCACCGCACGCAGCAGTGCCCCGGCACTCCAGCGCTGGCCTTCCCAGTTCGCGCTCAGGCGTGCTTCCAGTGGTGGCATCTGCGGCAGCGGACGCTGCTGGTCGCGGTTCTCGCCCCAGGCATAGGCCAGCGTGCCGCCCAGCTTCCACTGCCCGGCCAGGCTCACTTCCAGTCCCGCCTCGGCACCGGCGATGCGCGCGTCGACATTGCGGGCCTGGCTCATGCCCATCATGCCGCTGCCGTGGTACGTGAACAGGATGTAGTCCTGGATCTGCCCGGCGTACGCCGAAACCCACGTCTGCACGCGCGGTCCCTTGTACTGCAGGCCGACGTCGAGCTGGGTGGTGCGTTCGGGCTGCACGCCGGTGAACGCGTTCACTGCGCCGGCCGGGCCATGGTTGGGCGAGAACAGCTCCCAGTAGTCGGGCATGCGTTCACTGTGGCCGAGCCCGGCGTACCAGGTCAGGCCGTCGGCCAGGTCCTGCTCGTAACGCAGGAAACCGCTGCCGAGCCATTCCTTGCGGCGCTGGCCCGCAGTCGGATTGGGCCTGTTCCCCATCATTCCGCGGATCGATTGCCGCTCATCGCGGACGCTGGCGCGGTCGATGCGCAGGCCACTGATCCAGCGCTGATCGGTGCCGGCGCCGAGGGTCAACTCGGTGAACACGCCGTAGCGGCGGAACTTGGCATCGGTCTCCCAGGCGGCCTGGCGGTAGGTGTTGCGGCCCATGCCCATGCGGCCACGATGGCGGCTGTCTTCGCCGTCCACACCCGCCACCAGTTGCACGTCCTGCCAGTGCCACTCGGAACTGACCCGGCCGCCCTGGGTACGGCGGTCCACGTTCGAGGCCATCGGCATCGGCATCATGCTGTGCGGGTTCGGCGTGCGCAGCGTGTAGTTGTCCATCACATGGTCGGCTTCGTTGTAGTACACGTTGGCCTGCAACGTATCCCACGCACCGGGCAGGTTGCGCTTCTCGAAGCGCGCGGCATAGCTGGTGCGTTCGAACGCAGCACCGTCCATGCCGCGCCCGGCGTAGCGCGCAATGGCATCGCCGGCACCGACGGAAATCTCCAGCAGCGTGTCGGCATCCGGCGTCCAGCCGATGGCCACGTCACCGTTCCACTTGCGCCACTTCGACGGCACCACATCACCGTGGCCGTCCTTGTAGTCATCGGCCTCGGACCGGTTGCCGCTGGCGCGCACATAGCCGGTCGGATTGCCCAGGGTCAGGTCCAGCACCTGGTCGTTGCGGTTGCGCGAGCCGACCAACGCGCTGGCATCGGCACGCAGGCCGGGTTCATCGAAGCGCGGCGTGTCGCGCTCGAAGCGCACGGTACCGGCCGAGGCACCTGCGCCCCAGCGCACGCTCTGCGGGCCCTTGATGATGGTCAACCGGTCGAAGCTTTCCGGCGCGATGTAGGACAGCGGATTGTCCATGCGCGACGGGCAGGCACCGATCAGGTTGCCGTCGTTGCTGAGGATGTTCAGGCGCGAACCGAACATGCCGCGCAGCACCGGGTCGCCGTTGGTGCCGCCATTGCGGATGGCAGAGAATCCGGGAACGGTTTTCAGGTAATCGGCACCATCACTGGCCGGCACCGGCTGCCGCGGCAGGCGTGGGTCGGTCACCCAGTGCAGCGGCGAGGACGGTGCGGCGGCGGTGACCACCATCGTATCGAGGGTACGCGCCTCTTCGGCAGGCGCAGCGTAGGCCAGTGACGTGGCCACGGCCAGGCCAAGGGCAACCGGCAGGCGCGCGCAGGCGCCCGCGGGGCGGGAAGTCATTTTCATCGGAACAGCTCCAAGGTACGCACGCGCGCACGGCGCCCGGTCAGGCGTCGTGCGGCAGATTCACGGGGATATCAGCGGACGATGGAGACGCGCGGTGGCCCACGTGCGGCATGTGCGGGCCAGTGCGGTGCGGGCAGCACCTGTTGCGACCACGGGAACACCAGGCGCGGCCGCCACAGCAGCGGCAACAGCAGCACCAGCACCGCCAGCCATGGCAGCAGGCGCATGGCCAGTACACAGTATTCGCAGGCTTCGCCATGCATGGCGTGGGGATCGGCCGCGGGGCGGGGCGCTGCCGGCGCGGCGCCGTGCTGATCGTGCCCGGCCATGGCCATGTCGTGCATGTCATGGCCCATGGCGGCGTGGTCCATGCCCGCCATTGCAGTGTGGTCCATCGGCGGCGCCTGCAGCGCGCGGCTGACCAGCGGCGCAAGCACCATCAGCAGCGTCGCCAGGACGGCGAGCTGGAGCAGAAGACGCTGCGGGCGGGACAGGCGGGTCACCCCGCTAGTGTAGAGGCGGGTCCTGGGTTACCCGTGCGACGAACCGTCGCAGGAGGGAGGTTATCGGCAGGGCTGCGCCCTGCACCCGCTGCGAGCTGGAGCAACAGCAACAGCAACAGCAACAGCCGAAGCAAAAGCGGGCTTCCTGTGGGTAGGCGGGGTGGGTCCGGTTGCGGGAGACGCCGTAAACCCCGCTCCGCGGTCCGGCCCAGCCGCTGGCGGCTGTGCGTTCGGGCGCTTGCGAAGCAGTGCTTCG
>NZ_JAPTFQ010000106.1:0-12699 GCF_030985535.1 Stenotrophomonas sp. Sm2128 | reverse complement strand
GCCCCACACCGCCCCGCCCAACCCTCAGCAACCCAGAGCCGCTTTGGCTTTGGCTTTGGCTTTGGCTTTGGCTTTGGCTTTGGCTTTGGCTTTGGCCTCTGCAGGTGCAGGGCTGCAAGCCCTGCAAAGCAACTACGTCACCCAGCCTGCAATCACCAGCAGGGCGAGGATCGCCAGCCACAGCAGCAGCATCCGCCACACCAGGCTCATCGCATCACGCAGGTCCGGCAACCGCTGCCACACCGGCAACAGCCCCGCCTCGGTGTAGTCGTGCGCATCCTCGCGCAGTTCGGCGTTGACGCTGGCCCGCGCCACCGTACCCAGGAACCCGGTATTGCCGGTCAGGCGCTCCCCATGGGCCTGGCGCCACGCCTTCCACGCCGTATCGAAGTTGCCCACCAGCGCCATCGAGAACGCCATCAGCTGTGCCACCGGCCACTCGATCCAGCCCAGCAGCCGCTGCGCCAGCGCCAGCGGCTCGACCGGCACGCGGGCACGCATCGGGCTTTCCGCCATCAGCGCCAGCAACCGGTAACCGAGCGCGCCAGCCGGGCCCAGCAACAGGAACCAGAACAGCACCGCGAACCAGCGCCGCAGTGCGTTGAGCACCGTCGCCTCGACCAGTGACGGAATGTCCTCGCGCAGGCTGCCGCCGGCCGACTGCAGGTTGCGCACTGCAGCCTGCCGCGTCGCCGCATCATCGGCATCGATGATGGCCTCGATATCGCGGTCCAGGTCACGCGGGCCCCAGCACCAGGCCAGCACCGCCACGCCCAGCAGCAGCGACGGCAGGCCGAACAGCACCCCGCGCAACAGCCACGCCAGCAGCGCCATCAGCAACAGCGGCGGCAGCAGGGCCAAGGCAACGCCGGCCGGTCCCTGCCAGACCTTGCCACCACGCGCATCCAGCCAGCCCAGCCAACGCCGGAAACCGTCGAAACGGCGCAGCGAGGCAGCAGCGGCCGGAGCAACATGGCCCAGGGCCAGTGCCACCAGCACGGCGGCCAGAGTGGTGAACATGGCAGGTCTCCCTACGAAACAGAACGCTCGGCGCCGCTACCTTACCTGTCGCAGCGGCGCCCTCAGCGGTGAACCGGACTGTAACCCGTGCCGTGTTCAGGTGGCGGCAATGCAATCACCCCAGCCGGCCCGCCTCAGCCCTTCTGCTGGCGGTACCAGTGCTCGATCAGGCCGCGCGAAATCGAGATCGGCGGCGACAGGCGGATGCCCTGGCCATCGTCCTCCACATCGCGCGCCAGTGCCGCGCCGACCTCGTCGGCACTGAACCAGCGCGCGTCTTCCAGCTCGCCGTCCACGGTCGGCAGGTCATCCTGCGCCTGTGCGCGAAAGCCAACCATCAGCGCACCCGGGAATGGCCACGGCTGCGAACCGAGGTACTGGCAGGCCGTCACCCGCACTTTGCTCTCCTCGTGGACTTCGCGCACCACGGTCTGCTCGAAGGTCTCGCCCGGTTCGACGAAGCCGGCCAGCACCGAGTAGCGACGTGGCGCCCAGTTTGACTGGCGGCCGAGCAGCAGGCGGCCCTGGTTTTCAACCGCCACGATCACAGCGGGGTCGACACGCGGATAGTGCTCGGTGGAACACTGCGCGCAACGCCCCACGAAGCCGCCACGGGCAAACGCCACGGCACCACCGCATACCCCGCAGAAACGGGTGCGCGAGTGCCAGTAGGACATGCCACGTGCGTAGCTGAAAGCGGTCGCATCAGCCACCGACCACAGCAGCGCGGCCTGGCGCAGGTCGAGGCGACGTGGTGCGGTGACGGTGACGCTGGCGGCTTCAACCGAGAACCACGCTTGTTCCCCGCGCAGGCCGAGGAAGATCGCGGAGCCGGGACCGCCGCCGATGTCGGCGCCGGTCAGCGCCAGCGGCTGGTCGTCATCGCCGGTGAAGGCGCTGCCGTCCTGATCGAGCACCAGAATGTGCGCGCCCGGCCACAGGCGCGCCAGTGCATCGGCATCTTCGCGCAGGGCATCGGCGCGCTCCAGCGGTTCGCCCACGAAGGCGAAACCGGAAAGCGGCGAAGGAGTATTGGGCATCCTGCAAGCGTGCCGCCAATCGATGCGGGTGGCAAGCCGCGGGCTTTGCCGAAGCCGTCTGTGGGTGTGGAGCTTGCTCCACACACCTTGTCGCGCGGGACGCAGGCCCCGCGCCCCGCCTACATGCTGAAACTGCTGCCGCAGCCGCAGGTGGTCTTTGCGTTCGGGTTGCGGATCACGAACTGTGCACCGGTCAGGCTCTCGGTGTAGTCCACCTCGGCGCCCATCAGGTACTGCAGGCTCAACGGGTCGACCAGCAGGGTCACCCCGCTGGTCTGTACCGCCAGATCGTCCTCGGCACGGTTCTCGTCGAACTCGAACCCGTACTGGAAACCCGAACAGCCACCACCTTCGATGTACACGCGCAGGGCCAGGTCGGGGTTGCCCTCTTCCTGGATCAGGGATTTGACCTTGGCGGCCGCCGACTCGGTGAAGTTCAGCGGGCGCTCCAGCGACTGGTAATCGGGCGCGGCGGCCGGGGTGGCGCCGGGCAGGGAGACTAGCGTGCTCATGGTGTCAGCATGGGGGTGCCGACGATGGCTTTCAAGCCATCGCCTCGGCCAGCTTGCGGCGCGCGGCGGTGTCACCCTTGCCGCCAGTGGCCTCATCAGCTTCCGGGGCCGGCAGGGCGGCCATCGGGGCGCTGGCATGGATCAGGCGACCGTTCAGCTGGGCGCCCGCATTCATCTCCACCACCTGGTAATGGACGTTGCCGTTGACCCGCGCGCTCGGGGTCAGTTCGACTTTCTCGCTGGCGTGCACGTCGCCGTCCAGGCGGCCACTGATGACCACCACCTGGGCACGGATCTCGCCCTCGATCACGCCATGCTCGGCGACCGTCAGGGTCGCGCCACTGGCGCCTTCGGCGGCGATCACCTTGCCATGGATGCGGCCTTCCACGTACAGGCCACCACTGAATTCCACATCACCGCGGATCACCACCTGGTTGCCGATCAGGGCATCCACCACCAGCTGGCCTTCACGGTTGGATTTGCTGCTTCCGAACATCTGCCTACTCCCCTTTGCTGGCCGGCGCACCGGCCTGTTTCCAGTCGAATACCTGGGTGGTACCCCCCGTACCACTCCCCAATGTCACCCGCACGCGTTGCGGGGTGAAGTCAGCCGGCAGCATCACGCTGCCGGTGAGCTGCTGGAAGTACCGGAACGAGTAATCCTGTCCCGGTACCTTGCTGCGCTGGTGCAGATCATCCCAGCTGATCGTGGCCAGCTTGCCGTTCTTGACGCCTTCCACGGTGAAGCGCATCTGCCCCTGGCTGATGGCGCCGCGGTTGAGGTTCTGGGTCAGCACCGCGGTGTACTGCCAGGTGCCGGCCGCTTCCGGGCTGAACTCGATCGAATGGGTGTTCAGGCCCTTGCGCTGGCTGGTCGAACCCACCAGGCGCTCATAGAAGGCAACGTCGGCACGCAGGCCGGCGATTTCCTCATCGCGCTCGGCCAGCGAGGACTGCACCTCGGTGTTGGCGGCGCGGCTGATGCGGTCGGAGGCTTCCAGCGTGGCCTGCTTCTGGCGCAGTTCGGTCAGCTGCGCCTGCAGCGTCTCGGCACGCTTCTCGGCGGCCTGCAGGCGCTGGCCCTGCGCATCGCGCGGGGTGGCCATCCAGCAGCCGCCGAGCACCGCCAGCACCAGGCTGAGCAGCCAGATGCCGCCGATCACCAGCAGGCGGCGGCGGTCGGCCGGCGGTTGCGGCGCGCCGGGCAGGCGGACCTGCACGCGCATGGGAGGACGGTTGGTCATGGGTGGATTCCGGGGCATCGCGAGGGCGACACCGGTACGGCCCCTGTGGCAAACGACGGGCTAGTGTATGACAGGACGGGTGGGTTTCCTGCGCAGTGGCGAGCCACGGTCTGTGGCGTTCAGGCATGCCATCGTCGATAGTGTGGTCCCCTGCACAGTTCCGTCGCCGGAGCATCGCCATGACCGAAGCCCACCTGTTCGTGATCGGCATCCTGCTGGCCTGGCTGGCCGGCATCCGCGTCTACCTCACCGTGTTCGGTGTCGGCCTGGCCGGCCTGCTCGGCTGGGTCGACCTGCCACCGGCCCTGCAGGCCACTGAATCGTGGTGGGTGCTGGGCACCTCGGCGGCGCTGGCGGTGACCGAATTCTTCGCCGACAAGATTCCCGGCGTCGACTCGGCGTGGGATCTGGTGCAGACCCTGGCACGTGTACCCGCAGGTGCCTTCCTTGCCGCAGCCACGCTGTCGCCGGATGGGCAGCTGGGCACCGGCGCACTTGCTGCCGGTGCAGGTGTCGCGCTGGCCAGCCACGGCCTGAAGGCAGGCACCCGCGCCCTGCTCAATACCTCGCCCGAGCCTGCCAGCAACTGGGTGGCCTCCGCCGCCGAGGACACCGTGGTGGTCGGTGGCCTGGCCCTGGCCCTGGCACACCCGTGGATCGCGCTGATCGTGGTGCTGGCCTGCAGCCTGGCGGGCGCGCTGCTGGTGTGGCTGGTCTGGCGCACCCTGTGGAAGGGCGTGCGCTGGCTGGCACGCAGTGCGTCGCCCGACAGTCCACGCCAGCCCGGCACCGGTTGATCGCCGGGCTTGTCGCATAATGGACGCGAACACCAGGAGCACCGATGGCCGCAATCGAATCCCCCGCGGGCGCCCGCCCGGGACGCGCTGAAACCCCTCCGGCCGATCATTGGCAACGCTGGACCGCTGAACCGGCGAGCGCCGTCGCCGCAGCGCCGGCAGCGGTTCCGCCGCTGGCCGCCTCCGACGCACCCGCATCGATCGGCAGCGCACCGCCGCCGCTGCCCGGCCCATCCCTGCTGGCCGAGGCCGGCGGCAATGACCCGGCACCGCTGCACTCCGATTCGCCCTACCGCGTGCTGATCGTCGAGGATGATCGCGCCCAGGCACTGTTCGCACAGAGCGTGCTGCATGGCGCCGGCATGCAGGCGATCGTGCACAGCGATGCCGACGGTGCGCTGCAGGCGATCAAGGAACATCGCCCCGACCTGATCCTGATGGACCTGCACCTGCCCGGTCTGGACGGCATGCGCCTGACCGCGCTGATCCGCCAGCAGCCCGGCCTGCAGCTGCTGCCCATCGTGTTCCTCAGCGGCGACCCGGACCCGGAACGCCAGTTCGAGGTGCTCGACAGTGGCGCCGACGACTACCTGAGCAAGCCGATCCGACCGCGCCACCTGATCGCTGCCGTGGCCAACCGCATCCGCCGCGCGCGGGCGCAGGCCGCAACCCTGCCCGGCGTATCCGGCACCCCGGCCACCAGCAATCCGGAAACCGGGCTGCCGACGCGGCATCACGTGCTGCAGCAGCTCAACGCCGCGCTCGCCCACCGCGACCAGGGCGGCGTGCTGTTCGTCGAGATATCCAGCGCACTGGGCCTGCGCGAGCGCTATGGCTATGCCGCCTTCGAGCGCCTGATGGTGCAGGCCGGGCAACGCCTGGCAGAAGCCGGCCACCCGCACCTGCTGGCGCGCCTGAACGACAACAGCTTCCTGCTGCTTGCGCGCAATGTCAGCGAGGACAGCCTGGAAGGCATTGCCGCTGCGCTGCGCGAGCAGTTGTCGGCGCGGGCCTTCGTGATCCGCGATGACGAATCGGTGCATCTGCGGGGCGTGGTCGGCTATGCACCGCTGTCGCCGGGCTTCGACGATGCCAACAGCGCACTGGAGGCAGTCGAGCGCACCACCCTGCAGGCACGGTTGCTCAGCGCCGGCGTGGCCGGCCACGTGCACCGCGACGTGACCAGCGAGCAGGAACACCTGGCACTGCTGGAAGGCCAGCTTGAGCTGGCCTACCAGCCGATCGTCGCCGTCGCCGGCGGCAACACCGCGCAGTACCAGCTGCTGCTGCGCCTTCGCCAGGCCGACGGTACGCTGCTGGCGGCAGGCCAGGTGATTCCGGCCGCAGAGGCTGCCGGGCGCATCGCCGATCTCGACCAGCAGGTCATGGACCATGCACTGGGCCTTCTCGACCTTTACCGGCACGCGACGCAACCACTGAACCTGTTCGTTTCGCAGTCGCTGCGCACCCTGCAACGCGATGCGTTCGCGGATTGGCTGCTGGAATCGCTGCAGCAGCGCGACCTGCCCGGCAGCGCGCTGGTGATCGACGTCCGCCTGCCCGACGCGCTGATCCATACCGTGCCGCTACAGCAGTTCTGCCAGCGCATGGCCGGCGCCGGCGTGCGCTTCTGCCTGAGCCAGTTCGAACCCGGGGGCGAAGCCGATGCGCTGCTGACCCAGCTGCCGTTGTCGTTCGTGCGCATGGCCGCGCGCTTCTCCAGCAGTCATTCCAATCCGGCCACGCGCGAAGAGCTGCGCCGGGCAATCGAGCGGGCGCACGCCGCCGGGCAGCAGATCATCGGCCAGCAGATCGAAGATCCGCAGGCCGCCGCCGCGATGTGGGTGGGCGGTGTCGACTACATCCAGGGCAACATGGTGCAGTCGGCCGGCAGCGATCTGAACTTCGACTTCCACAACGCGGTGCTCTGACGTGCCGATGTGGGTCGCGCTGCTGGTTGCCCTTGCTGCGGCCTCCATCACCGCGCTGCTGTTGGGCCTGCGGCTGCGCGCGCGCAACCGGGCACTGGCCCAGCTGCAACGCGAGCGCAGCCTGCTGGCCGCCGAACGTGACCAGCTGCGCCGCACCACCGAACGACAGGGGCAGCTGGAACAGCAGCTGCTGCAGGCCAAGCAGGCCGCCGAGGCGGCGGTGCTGGCCAAGGGTGAGTTCCTGGCCACGATGAGCCACGAGATCCGTACGCCGCTCAACGGCATCCTGCCGATGCTGGAGCTGATCGCACGCGGCCCGCTGGGCGAGGACCAGCGGCAGATGCTGGCCACCGCCTCGGCCAGCTCGCAGCAGCTGCTGCGCATCGTCGACGACATCCTCGACTACTCGCGGCTGGAAGCACAGGCGCTGGAACTGGAGATCACCAGCTTCAACCTGCGCGACCTGCTCGATGGCGTGGTGCAGCTGATGCAGCGCGCCGCCGACGCCAAGGGCCTGTCGCTGGGGCTGCAGCTGGACCCGTCGGTACGCCTGCCGGTGCGTGGCGACCCGGTACGACTGCGCCAGGTGTTGAGCAACCTGCTGGCCAACGCGATCAAGTTCACCGCGCGCGGCCAGGTACAGCTGCGCGTGCAGCGCCTGGGCGAAGGCGCGGCCCAGCACCAGCTGCGCTTCGAGATCATCGACACCGGCATCGGCATTGACGAGGCACTGCAGGCGCGCCTGTTCCAGTCCTTCAGCCAGGCCGATGCCTCAACGACCCGCATCTACGGTGGCACCGGCCTGGGCCTGGCGATCTGCAAGCGCATCATCGACCTGATGCACGGGCGCATCGGCGTGCAGTCCACGCCCGGCCAGGGCGCCACGTTCTGGTTCGAGATCCCGTTGTTGAAGGTGCCCGGCGACCTGCCGGCCATGGCGCGCACGCCAGACGCGCTGCTGCTGTTCAGTAGCGATGCCATCCTGCAGGCACGCATCGAGCGCATCGCGGCCCATCATGGACTGCTGGTGCACGCCCTGGCGCAGTTCGATGCCGTGGTCGAGCGCCTGCGCGCAGTGCCGAGGCCGGGGCAACCGGTACCGGCGTGGCTGCTGGTCGATGCACGTGCGCGCCGCATCGGTGAAGCGACGCTGCAACAGGCGTTGGCCGAACGTGGCGAAGACGACGGGCTGCAGGTGCTGTGGCTGCAGGACGATGCCCTTCCGCCACGCCCACGCCAGAGGCAGCTACCCTCGCATTTCGACGACGCTGGGCTGCATGCACTGCTGGCTGCACCGGTTGCGCATGCGCGCCCTGCCGCGCTGCTGGCCAACGCCGGACAGGGCCAGCCCACGCCCACGCTGCCGCCGCTGCACCTGCGCGTGCTGCTGGTGGAGGACAACACGGTCAACCGCATGGTGGCCGAGCAGCTGCTGCGCGTGTTCCAGTGCGAAGTGCGCAACGCCGCCGATGGCGAGCAGGCGTTGCTTGCCCTGCGCGAAGGCGACGTGGATGTGGTGCTGATGGATTGCCAGATGCCGGTGCTGGACGGCTATGCCGCCACCCGCCGCTGGCGCGCCGAGGAAGTGGAGAACGGGCGCCCGCGCCTGCCGATCATCGCGATGACCGCCAATGCCATGGCCGGTGACCGCGAGCGCTGCCTGCAGGCCGGCATGGACGACTATCTGTCCAAGCCGATTGCACGCGCCACCCTGCATGCGCTGCTGCAGCGCTGGGGCGGCGGCAAAGCCGCATCACCTGCACGGCCTTCGATAGAGCCGAGCCATGCCCGGCTGACGGCCGATAGCCGTCGCGCTCCATCAGCCGGGCATGGCTCGGCTCTACAGGACGATGACAGCCGAGTCGGCTCCAAGCCGCAGCCGGTGCTGGACCGCGACGTGCTGGACGAACTGCATGCAGTGATCGGGGAGAGCGCCATCCAGATCGTCTCGGTGTTCCTGGAGGATGCGCCGGCAATGGTGCAGCAGCTGCAGCAGGCCGCGCAGAACGGCGACGAGCCTCGCCTGCAGGCCGTCGCGCACAGCCTCAAGTCATCCAGCGCGAACGTGGGCGCACTGTCGCTGTCGTCAGTCGCGCAGCGCATCGAGCACGAAGCCCGCAGCGGCAGCCTGCAGCGCCCCGCAGTAGCGGTGGCGCTGCTGGTTGCGGAATTCGCCCGAGCGCGCGTGGCACTGACGGGCTACCTGGCACAGCATCGCGCCGGCCAGGCCAGCTGACTCACTCTTCCAGCTTGCTCAGCAGGTACTTCGGTTCGCCGATGCGCTCGATCAGGTCGAGCTGGGTTTCCAGCCAGTCGATGTGCTCTTCTTCCGAATCGAGGATTTTCACGAACAGCTGGCGGCTGACGTAGTCGCCGACCGAATCGGCATACGCCACGGCCTCGCGCAGGGTGACCACGCCATCGCGCTCCAGCGACAGGTCGCACTGCAGGATCTCGGTCGGATTCTCACCAATGCGCAGCTTGCCCAGCGCCTGGAAGTTCGGCAGGCCTTCGAGGAACAGGATGCGGTCGGCGAGCATGTCGGCATGCTTCATCTCGTCGATCGATTCCTTGTACTCGTGTTCGGCCAGTTCCTTGATGCCCCAGTTCTTCAGCATCTTGGCATGCAGGAAGTACTGGTTGATCGCGGTCAGCTCGTTGTAGAGGACCTTGTTGAGGAATTCGATGACCTTGGTGTCGCCCTTCATGGGGATGCTCCTGCACGCTGAAAACGCAGGCACTTTAACGCCTTGCCTGCGGTCGTGAAGGAACGCGAATCGTGCGCATTGGCCTGTGCGGCCGCACGTGAAGAATGCGAAAGCGCGCCGTCAACGCGTCGCCAAGAGACGATCAGGCGACCTGGGCCAGACCCAATACCGGCAGCGGCAGATCGTGGGTGGCACGCGCCTTGGCCAGCAGATCGCCGGCCATGTCCAGGCAGGAACCGCAGGTAGCGCCACAGCCGGTACGCATGGTCAGTTCGGCCACCGTACTGACGCCATGGCTGGCGGCTTCGCGGATCTGGTGGTCGGTGACTCCGTTGCAGATGCAGACGTACACAGGCGTGAACCGGGCTGGCAGGCCAGAAGCGGCCTGTTGGCTATTCCAATGGAAACGAGAATGGTTGTCAATCAGAGACCTGAACCATTCTCGATACCGTTCAGCCCGTCAGCTGGCCGGGCCATCGCCCGTGGCCTTCTTCGGCCAGTAGCCGCGGGTCCGAGGGCGCTTGCGTGGGCGGTCGTGCCCGGCGGTATGGCCAGGCATCCAGGCTTCGGCGGCGCTCTTGGGCATGGCGGTAACCCCCTGCCCGGCCACCCCGCGGGCCAGCGGCGCCAGATGTCGCAACGCACGCGCATAGACGCCACGCTTGAACATCACCACATGCTCCACCGGGTACCAGAAGTCCACCCAGCGCCAGTGGTCGAACTCGGGCGAGTCGGTGTGGTCCAGCTTCACGTGGGATTCGTCGCCGGTCAGGCGCAGCAGGAACCAGACCTGCTTCTGGCCGATGCAGACCTGCCGCTCATTGCGGCGGATGGCCCGCGCCGGCAGCTTGTAGCGCAGCCAGCCGGGCGTCGCCCCGAGCACTTCCACATGCTCGGGCAGCAGGCCGGTCTCTTCCTGCAGTTCACGATACATGGCCTCGACAGGCGTCTCGTCGGTGTTCATGCCACCCTGCGGGAACTGCCAGCCGTCCCGGCGCACGCGTCGTGCCCAGAACACCTGGCCGTCCTGCCGCATCAGCACGATGCCGACGTTCGGTCGATAGCCGTCCGGATCGATCACGATGCGGACTCCTAAGAAAATCTACTGGCCGGGACTATCCCATGCCCTCTGTCGGCCCACAAGCACGACACAAAAGTGTTGACAGGGGCGGTACACATCCGCAGAATAACGGGCTCACCAAGGCTATGTAGCTCAGCCGGTTAGAGCACAGCACTCATAATGCTGGGGTCGGTGGTTCGAGTCCACCCATAGCCACCACACTGAAAATCAAGTTGTTTTTCAGCGTGAAAAGTGAGAAAATAGTTGCACGTTTTGCCCCGTCGCCAAGCGGTAAGGCACCTGACTCTGACTCAGGCATTCGGTGGTTCGAATCCATCCGGGGCAGCCAAATTAAAAGCAAAAGGCCAGATCGAAAGATCTGGCCTTTTGCTTTTAATCTGGTCGCGCATTCCACCTTGTCCCCGCGCCTGTCGGCGCACCCCCTTGAACAACAAGGGGGCTCTTCTCCAGAAAGAACCCCGGGGTCGGATCCTTTTCCGCAGGGAAAGGCCCTGACCCCACCCTCCCGGCACGCGAAACCACGGGTAGTGCCGGCCGCTGGCCGGCAACCAGGAAATCCATGACCCCGGAACGACAAAAGCCCGGCCGAAGCCGGGCTTTTGCTTTTCCATCCAGCGGGCTCCCGAAGGAGCCCAACCAGGCGCGGCAAATCAGCGCTTGGAGAACTGGGTGGCGCGACGGGCCTTGTGCAGACCGACCTTCTTACGCTCGACTTCACGGGCGTCACGGGTCATGAAGCCAGCCTTGCGCAGCTCGGACTTCAGGGTTTCGTCGTACTCGACCAGAGCACGGGCGATGCCCAGACGGATCGCACCGGCCTGGCCGGTGGTGCCGCCGCCAGCGGCGGTGACCAGGATGTCGAAGCTTTCGGTGTTCTTGGTCAGCTCGAGCGGCTGGCGCACGATCATGCGCGCGGTCTCACGACCGAAGAACTCGTCCAGCGGACGGCCATTGACGGTGATGTTGCCCGAACCCTTGCGCAGGAACACGCGAGCGGTGGAGGACTTGCGGCGGCCAGTGCCGTAGTTTTGAGTGATAGCCATGATTAGATATCCAGAACCTGCGGCTGCTGTGCGGCGTGCGGATGCTCAGTGCCAGCGTAGACCTTGAGCTTGCGGTACATCTGGCGACCCAGCGGGCCCTTCGGCAGCATGCCCTTGACGGCGATCTCGATCACGCGCTCCGGGTGGCGCTCCAGCGCCTGTGCCAGGGATTCGGTCTTCAGGTTGCCGATGTAACCGGTGAAACGGTGATACATCTTGTCCTGCAGCTTCTTGCCGGTGACGGCAATCTTTTCTGCATTGATGACGACCAGGTAGTCGCCGGTATCAACGTGCGGGGTGTAGACCGGCTTATGCTTGCCACGCAGACGGCGGGCCAGCTCGGTGGCGAGACGGCCCAGGGTCTTGCCCTCGGCGTCGACGAGGTACCAGTCGCGCTGGACGGTCTCGTTCTTGGCAGTGAAAGTGCTCATGAAGAACTCTAGGTTAGGTCGGGCTCATTGCGGCGAAAGGCTCGCCGGAACTCTGCCACGCGTTGTGAAAAGGTGAAGCGTAAGAGGCGGGATTGTACTCATCCTGCCGCGGGAGCGCAACCCGTCCCCTGGGCCGGGTTGGCAGGGGCGCGGGGCCGGGCGAGAATCGGGGGGTCTTCCGCCCCACCGCGTACTGCCATGACCGTGCTCCGCCAGACCACTCCGCTGGACCACCTGCTGACCGAGGCGCAGCGCGCCCTGGACACAGTGTTCGGCAATCCGCCGGCAGCCCGCCCCTACCCCGCCACGGACACCGGCGAGCCCGGCATGGACAGCGCCGAGCGGCGCCATGCCGCAGGCCTGATGCGGATCAACCACGTCGGCGAGGTCTGCGCGCAGGGCCTGTACTTCGGCCAGGCCGCCGTGGCGCGCGACCCGGCCACGCGGGAACACCTGCTGGAAGCGGCGCAGGAAGAAACCGACCACCTGGCCTGGTGCGCCACCCGGCTGGCCGAACTGGACAGCCGTCCGAGCCTGTTCAACCCGCTGTGGTACGCCGGCAGCTACACCATCGGCACCCTGGCCGGGCTGCGCGGCGACGGCTGGAACCTGGGCTTCGTGGTCGAGACCGAGCGCCAGGTGGAGGCCCACCTGGACGAGCACCTGGTCGACCTGCCGGCCGGCGACCTGCGCAGCCGCGCGGTCATCGCGGTGATGAAGGAAGACGAGGCCCGCCATGCGGACCACGCCGAGCAGGCCGGCGCTCGCCGCCTGCCGTTCCCGATCCCGGGCGTGATGGCACTGGCCTCCAGGGTGATGAAGACCATCGCCTACCGCATTTGAAGGGTCGCCCGCACCAACGGTGCGAGCCTACCAGGAGGTGCGGGGGGGG
>NZ_JAPTFQ010000105.1:0-12949 GCF_030985535.1 Stenotrophomonas sp. Sm2128 | reverse complement strand
ACGAAGGCCTGCGCTTCGCCATCCGCGAAGGCGGCCGTACCGTCGGCGCCGGCGTGGTCTCGAAGATCATCGAGTAAGCCTGCAGTACCGGTGGTTGCATAGCGCCGCCGGTTACGCGAATGGCGGGCCGGGAACCTCGGTCCGCCTTCGCCGTCTAAGGGAAGGCAAGTTTCAACACGTACGCCAGTAGCTCAATTGGCAGAGCAGCGGTCTCCAAAACCGCAGGTTGGGGGTTCGAGTCCCTCCTGGCGTGCCATCTGCCCACCTTATCCAGCGGCCTGGGCCGCTAAAGCAGACACAGCCGGATGAATAGCAAGATCGAACACTCCAAGGACAACTCCGCCAACGGCGGGGATATCGTCAAGTACGTCGCCGCATCGCTGCTGGTGCTGGCCGGTCTGTTCGTCTGGTTCTGGTTCTCCGCCGACTCCGGTCGCGCCACCCAGCTGGGTGCGTGGGCGGGTCAGCTGCGTGCGTTGGCGGTCGTGGTCGGTCTGGTTGGCGGTATCGGCGTGTTCATGCTGACCGGCAAGGGGCGCGACACCCGCGAATTCCTCTCCGAGTCGCGCTTCGAACTGCGCAAGGTGGTCTGGCCGACGCGCCAGGAAGCCATCCGCATGACCTGGGTCGTGATGGTGGTGGTGACCATTCTCAGTCTGTTGCTGGGTGGGTTCGATTACGTCATTCAGTGGCTGGTTCAGTTGTTCCTGAGCCGCTAAGGAGAATTGCATGAAGCGTTGGTACGTCGTTCACGCCTATTCGGGCTTCGAGAAGTCGGTGGCGCAGGCTCTGCGCGATCGCATCGTCCGTGACGGCATGGAAGAGCGCTTCGGCGATGTCCTGGTCCCGACCGAAGAAGTGGTCGAGATGCGCGCTGGCCAGAAGCGCCGTTCCGAGCGCAAGTTCTTCCCGGGTTACGTGCTGGTCCAGATCGAGACCCACGAAGAAGCCGGTATCCCGCGCATCGACAACGAAAGCTGGCACCTGGTCAAGGAAACCCCGCGCGTGATGGGCTTCATCGGCGGCACCGCCGACCGTCCGCTGCCGATTGCCGATTCCGAGGCTGAAGCCATCCTGAACCGCGTTCAGGAAGGTGTCGAGAAGCCGCGTCCGAAGGTGCTGTTCGAGCCGGGCCAGATGGTCCGCGTCACCGACGGCCCGTTCAACGATTTCAATGGCGTCGTCGAAGAGGTCAACTACGAGAAGAGCCGTCTGCGCGTCTCGGTGCTGATCTTCGGTCGTGCCACTCCGGTCGAACTCGAGTTCGGCCAGGTCGAAAAGGCCGTCTGATCCAGCTGTAGAGTCGAGCTTGCTCGACTTTGCTGATCGGTCGAGCAAGCTCGACTCTACGGAACCAGGAACCGGGCCTTGCCCGGTTTCGTCCGTTTATGTGCTGCTTCAGGCATGTGAAGAAAAAACCTGATATAGTGCGCGGCTCCCCGCTGGGAAGCCAGCAGGACGAGGCCGCCGCAAGGTGGCCTTCAGCATGATTTCAAAACGCGATGCCGGGACGCGTGATTCCCGGTCCGATGGGGAGCCTGTTGTCGAAAGGCGCTAGCACCCGGAGAGTACTCACATGGCAAAGAAAGTTGTCGGTTACATCAAGCTGCAGGTGAAGGCCGGTCAGGCCAACCCCTCGCCGCCGGTCGGTCCTGCGCTGGGTCAGCGCGGTCTGAACATCATGGAATTCTGCAAGGCGTTCAACGCTGCCACGCAGAAGCTCGAGCCGGGTCTGCCGGTTCCGGTGATCATCACGGCCTACTCGGACCGTACGTTCACCTTCATCACCAAGAGCACCCCGGCCACCACCCTGCTGAAGAAGGCCGCTGGCATCTCGTCGGGCTCCAAGCGCCCGAACACCGAGAAGGTCGGCAAGGTCACCCGTAAGCAGCTGGAAGAGATCGCCAAGGCGAAGGAACCGGATCTGACTGCCGCCGATCTGGACGCCGCCGTGCGTACCATCGCTGGCTCTGCCCGTTCCATGGGCCTCGTGGTGGAGGGTTAATAAGATGGCACAGACCAAGCGTGAGAAGGCCATCAAGGCCGCCGTCGTTCCGGGCAAGGCATACGCCTTCGAGGACGCGATCAACATCCTGAAGAGCGCCACCAAGGCCAAGTTCGTCGAGTCGATCGACGTCGCTGTGCGCCTGGGCGTCGATGCGAAGAAGTCCGACCAGCAGGTCCGTGGCTCCACCGTGCTGCCGGCCGGTACCGGCAAGTCGGTCCGCGTCGCCGTGTTCGCTCCGGCCGGAGCCAAGGCTGATGAAGCCCTGGCCGCTGGCGCCGAAGCCGTCGGTATGGATGATCTGGCCGAGAAGATGCAGGCCGGCGATCTGAACTACGACGTCGTCATCGCGACCCCGGACGCCATGCGCGTCGTCGGTAAGCTGGGCACCGTGCTGGGTCCGCGCGGCCTGATGCCGAACCCGAAGGTCGGCACCGTTTCCCCGAACCCGGGTGAAGCCGTGAAGAACGCCAAGTCGGGTCAGGTCCGTTACCGCACCGACAAGGCCGGCATCATCCACTGCACCATCGGCAAGGCCGACTTCGCCGAAGACGCGCTGAAGTCGAACCTGACCGCGCTGCTGCTGGACCTGATCAAGGCCAAGCCGGCCACCTCGAAGGGCACCTACCTGCAGAAGGTTTCGGTCAGCTCGACGATGGGCCCGGGCGTCACCGTCGACCAGTCGTCGCTGACCCTGAAGTAATTGTTTCAAGCGGTCACGGTACCTTCGGTGCCGTGACCGTGACATTTGAAGGCATCGTTGGCAGTGCATCGCCCGCGGTAGCCGTCAAAGACCGCAGGCGCGGTCGTGGCAATACCGGCGACGGGCACGGAAGCTCGATCTGGCAAGGAGTCGCCGCCGGAGCAGTCATGAGCGCTTAATTGATTCCCCGGAATCACCCTGCGTAGATGGTGCCCTTCTGGAGTTTTTCTGGTTCACGCACGTCTGGGATTTCCCAGGTTGGCCCACTCCAGGTCTAGAACGGCCCACCCCCGGAACATCATCCCGATGTTCCCGGCGTCCAGGACGGATGCCGCACAGGACCGCACACGGCAGGAGCCGTAAGCGGAGTTCAATAGGAGGAGTGCAATGGCTCTCAATCTGTCCCAGAAGCAAGAAGTAGTCGCCGAGCTGGCAGACGTCGCCGCCAAGGCCCACTCCTTGATCGCAGCCGAATACGCTGGCACCACGGTCGCCCAGATGACCGCGATGCGCAAGCAGGCTCGTGAAACCGGTGTTTTCTTGAAGGTTGTCAAGAACACCCTGGCTTCGCGCGCCGTTGAAGGCACCGAGTTCGCAGTCGCCCAGGACCAGATGGTTGGTCCGCTGCTGTACGCGTTCTCGCTCGAGGAGCCCGGCGCTGCCGGTCGCCTGATCAAGGAAGCCGCCAAGGGCAACGACAAGCTGAAGGCTAAGGTCGTCGCCATCGGTGGCGAAGTGTTCCCGGCAAGCCACGTCGACGTGCTGGCCTCGCTGCCGACCCGCGACCAGGCCCTGGCCATGCTGGCCCGCGTCCTGACCGAGCCGGTCACGATGTTTGCCCGCGCCATCAAGGCCGTTGGCGAGAAGCAGGGTGGTGGCGACGTCGCCGCCGACGCTGCCGAACCGGCCGCCGAGACCGCCTGAGTTTCGACTTACCGTGGTTCCTGACGGAACCTCAACCCAGAAAATCATCCAAAGGTATTAATCATGTCCCTTACCAACGAACAGATCGTCGACGCCATCGCCGAGAAGTCCCTGATGGAAGTGATGGAGCTGGTCAAGGCCATCGAAGAGAAGTTCGGCGTCTCCGCCGCTGCTCCGGTCGCCGTGGCTGTCAACGCCGGCCCGGCCGTTGCCGCTGAAGAGCAGACCGAGTTCACTGTCACCCTGAAGTCGGCCGGCGACAAGAAGGTCGAAGTCATCAAGGCCGTCCGCGCCATCACCGGCCTGGGCCTGAAGGAAGCGAAGGACCTGGCCGAAGCCGGTGGCGTCCTGAAGGAAGGCGCTTCGAAGGAAGACGCCGAGAAGATGAAGAAGGACCTGGAAGCTGCTGGCGCGACTGTCGAAGTCAAGTAAGCAGTTACCTTGCATCGTCACCGATTCACGGCGATGCAGCCAAGGCTGGGGGCGTAAGCCCCCGGCCTTTGGTCGTTGTTGCGGTGTCGGTAGAGTCGACTGTTAGTCGACTGCTGTGAAGGAAGTCGACTAACAGTCGACTCTACCGTTTCAAATGCAGCAAAAAGCCCAACACGGGCTGCAGTCAAACCCCGCCGGCCAGCGCAGTGCGCGGCAGCAGGGGCGTGGTAGCAGACGAGTTGGCAGTTGGAAGTAGCGGGAGAAGGCGTGCTGGTGCCGGCAATACCAGCGACTTCCAACTGACAATTTCAAGTTCCCTTCGGATCGTGGGCGCACGATCCGCACAACAAGGTGGAAGACCTCATGACGTCCTATTCGTTCACCGAAAAAAAGCGTATCCGCAAGGATTTCGGCAAGCAGCGCTCGATTCTCGAAGTGCCGTTCCTGCTCGCCATCCAGGTGGATTCCTATCGTGAATTCCTGCAGGAAAACGTCGATCCGGCCAAGCGCACGGACCACGGCCTGCATGCTGCGCTGAAGTCGGTCTTCCCGATCGCCAGCTACAGCGGCAACGCTGCCCTGGAATACGTCGGCTACAAGCTGGGCGAACCGGTCTTCGACGAGCGCGAGTGCCGCCAGCGTGGCATGAGCTACGGCGCCCCGCTGCGCGTGACCGTGCGCCTGGTGATCTACGACCGTGAGTCGTCGACCAAGGCCATCAAGTACGTGAAGGAGCAGGAGGTCTATCTGGGCGAAATCCCGCTGATGACCGAGAACGGCACCTTCATCGTCAACGGCACCGAGCGCGTCATCGTCTCGCAGCTGCACCGCTCGCCGGGCGTGTTCTTCGACCACGATCGTGGCAAGACCCACAGCTCGGGCAAGCTGCTGTACAGCGCCCGCATCATTCCTTACCGCGGCTCCTGGCTGGACTTCGAGTTCGACCCGAAGGACGCGCTGTTCACCCGTATCGACCGTCGCCGCAAGCTGCCGGTGTCGATCCTGCTGCGCGCGCTCGGCTACAGCAACGAAGAGATGCTGGCCGAGTTCTTCGAGATCAACACCTTCCACATCAACCCGGATGAAGGCGTCCAGCTGGAGCTGGTGCCGGAGCGCCTGCGTGGCGAAACCCTGGGCTTCGACCTCGCCGACGGCGACAAGGTCATCGTGGAAGCCGGCAAGCGCATCACCGCGCGCCACATCAAGCAGCTGGAAGCTTCGGGCATCGCCGCCCTGGCCGTGCCGGACGACTACATCGTCGGCCGCATCCTGTCGCACGACGTGGTTGACGCCTCGACCGGCGAACTGCTGGCCCAGGCCAATGACGAGATCACCGACGAGCAGCTGCAGGCCTTCCGCAAGGCCGGTGTGGATGCCGTGGGCACCCTGTGGGTGAACGATCTGGATCGTGGCCCGTACCTGTCCAACACCCTGCGCATCGACCCGACCAAGACCCAGCTGGAAGCCCTGGTCGAGATCTACCGCATGATGCGTCCGGGCGAGCCGCCGACCAAGGACGCTGCGCAGAACCTGTTCCACAACCTGTTCTTTACCTTCGAGCGCTACGACCTGTCCGCGGTCGGCCGCATGAAGTTCAACCGCCGCGTGGGCCGCAAGGAAACCACCGGCGAAGCCGTGCTGTACGACAGCAAGTACTTCGGTGAGCGCAACGACGAAGAGTCCAAGCGCCTGGTCGCCGCCCACGGCGACAGCTCCGACATCCTGGACGTGATCAAGGTCCTGACCGAGATCCGCAACGGTCGCGGCGTGGTCGACGATATCGACCACCTGGGCAACCGTCGCGTGCGTTCGGTCGGCGAAATGGCCGAAAACGTGTTCCGCGTCGGCCTGGTCCGCGTCGAGCGCGCGGTCAAGGAGCGCCTGTCGATGGCCGAGTCCGAAGGCCTGACCCCGCAGGAGCTGATCAACGCCAAGCCGGTTGCCGCTGCCATCAAGGAGTTCTTCGGCTCCTCGCAGCTGTCGCAGTTCATGGACCAGAACAACCCGCTGTCGGAAGTGACCCACAAGCGTCGCGTCTCGGCCCTGGGCCCGGGCGGCCTGACCCGTGAGCGCGCCGGCTTCGAAGTGCGCGACGTGCACCCGACCCATTACGGCCGCGTCTGCACCATCGAAACCCCGGAAGGCCCGAACATCGGCCTGATCAATTCGCTGGCCGTGTACGCCCGCACCAACCAGTACGGTTTCCTCGAGACTCCGTACCGCAAGGTCGTGGACGGCAAGGTCTATGACGAAGTCGAGTTCCTGTCGGCGATCGAAGAAAACGAGTACGTCATTGCGCAGGCCAACGCGCTGACCGATGCCAAGGGCACCCTGACCGAGCAGTTCGTTCCGTGCCGCTTCCAGGGCGAATCGCTGCTGAAGCCGCCGGCGGAAGTCCACTTCATGGACGTCTCGCCGATGCAGACCGTGTCGATCGCGGCCGCGCTGGTTCCGTTCCTGGAGCACGATGACGCGAACCGCGCACTGATGGGCGCCAACATGCAGCGTCAGGCGGTGCCGACCCTGCGTGCGCAGAAGCCGCTGGTCGGTACCGGCATCGAGCGCGCCGTGGCGCGTGACTCCGGTGTGACCGTGAACGCCCGCCGTGGTGGCGAGATCGTGCAGATCGACGCGGCCCGCATCGTGGTCAAGGTCAACGAGGAAGAGATCGTTGGCGCCACCGATGCAGGCGTGGACATCTACAACCTGGTCAAGTACACCCGTTCGAACCAGAACACCTGCATCAACCAGCGTCCGCTGGTCCAGGTGGGTGACGTCATCGCCCGCGGCGACGTGCTGGCCGACGGTCCGTCCACCGACATCGGCGAACTGGCCCTGGGCCAGAACATGCTGATCGCGTTCATGCCGTGGAACGGCTACAACTTCGAAGACTCCATCCTGCTCTCCGAGCGCGTGGTGGAAGAGGATCGTTACACCACGATCCACATCGAAGAGCTGACCTGCGTCGCGCGTGACACCAAGCTGGGGCCGGAGGAAATCTCCGCCGACATCCCGAATGTCTCCGAGCAGGCGCTGAACCGCCTGGACGAGAGCGGCGTGGTGTACATCGGTGCGGAAGTCCGCGCCGGCGACATCATGGTCGGCAAGGTCACCCCGAAGGGCGAAAGCCAGCTGACCCCGGAAGAGAAGCTGCTGCGCGCGATCTTCGGCGAGAAGGCTTCGGACGTTAAGGACAGCTCGCTGCGCGTTCCGCCGGGCATGGACGGCACCGTCATCGACGTGCAGGTCTTCACCCGCGACGGCATCGAGAAGGACAAGCGCGCCCGCCAGATCGAAGAGTCTGAAATCAAGCGCGTCAAGAAGGACTTCGACGACCAGTTCCGCATCCTGGAAGCCGCCATCTACATGCGTCTGCGTTCGCAGATCGTGGGCAAGGTGGTCAACGGTGGCGCTGGCCTGAAGAAGGGTGACGTGATCACCGACGCCTTCCTGGACGGCCTGAAGAAGGCTGACTGGTTCGCCCTGCGCATGAAGGACGAGGACGCTTCGGAAGCCATCGAGCGCGCGCAGAAGCAGATCCAGGCGCACGAGAAGGAATTCGAGCGTCGCTTCGCCGACAAGCGCGGCAAGATCACCGCCGGTGACGACCTCGCCCCGGGCGTGCTGAAGATGGTCAAGGTGTTCCTGGCCGTGAAGCGCCGCATCCAGCCGGGCGACAAGATGGCAGGCCGCCACGGTAACAAGGGTGTGGTCTCCAACGTGGTGCCGGTCGAGGACATGCCGTACATGGCCTCGGGCGAAACCGTGGACATCGTGCTGAACCCGCTGGGCGTGCCGTCGCGTATGAACATCGGCCAGATCCTGGAAGTGCACCTGGGCTGGGCGGCCAAGGGCCTGGGCCGCAAGATCCAGGCGATGATGGAAGCCCAGGCGGCGGTTGCCGACCTGCGCAAGTTCCTGGACGACATCTACAACCACGACGACACCAACGTGGCCAACCGTGTCGACCTGTCGCAGTTCAGCGACGAGGAACTGCTGCGTCTGGCCCGTAACCTCACCGACGGCGTGCCGATGGCCACCCCGGTGTTCGACGGTGCCACCGAAGCGGAAATCAAGCGCATGCTGGAACTGGCCGACCTGCCGAGCAGTGGCCAGACCCAGCTGTACGACGGCCGCACCGGTGAAGCGTTCGATCGCCACACCACCGTCGGTTATATGCACTACCTGAAGCTGAACCACCTGGTCGACGACAAGATGCACGCCCGTTCGACCGGTCCGTACTCGCTCGTCACCCAGCAGCCGCTGGGCGGCAAGGCGCAGTTCGGCGGCCAGCGCTTCGGTGAAATGGAAGTCTGGGCGCTGGAAGCCTACGGCGCGGCCTACACCCTGCAGGAAATGCTGACGGTGAAGTCCGATGACGTGCAGGGCCGCAACCAGATGTACAAGAACATCGTCGACGGTGAGCACGAGATGGTCGCGGGCATGCCGGAATCCTTCAACGTGCTCGTGAAGGAAATCCGCTCGCTGGCCATCAACATGGAACTGGAAGACAACTGATCCATGCCGGCGCGGCGGCCAACGCCGCCCCCCCCCCCCCCCCCGCTGGCAGTGAACTGAAAGCCCATCGACACAGCATTCCTCCTTCTGGAGAACACCATGAAAGACCTGCTCAACCTCTTCAACCAGCAGCGCCAGACGCTGGACTTCGACGCGATCAAGATCGCGCTGGCTTCGCCGGACCTGATCCGTTCGTGGTCCTTCGGCGAAGTGAAGAAGCCGGAAACCATCAACTACCGTACCTTCAAGCCGGAACGCGACGGCCTGTTCTGCGCCGCCATCTTCGGCCCGGTGAAGGACTACGAGTGCCTGTGCGGCAAGTACAAGCGCATGAAGCACCGCGGCGTGGTCTGCGAAAAGTGCGGTACCGAAGTGACCCTGGCCAAGGTGCGCCGCGAGCGCATGGGCCACATCGACCTGGCCTCGCCGGTCGCGCACATCTGGTTCCTGAAGTCGCTGCCGTCGCGCATCGGCCTGATGCTGGACATGACCCTGCGCGACATCGAGCGCGTGCTGTACTTCGAAGCCTACGTGGTGACCGAGCCGGGCCTGACCGCCCTGGAGCGCCGCCAGCTGCTGACCGAGGAACAGTACCTGCAGGCCCGCCAGGAGCACGGTGACGACTTCGACGCCGCGATGGGCGCCGAGGCCGTGTACGAACTGCTGCGCACGATCGACCTGCAGTCGGAAATGACCCGCCTGCGCGAGGAAATCGCCGCTACCGGTTCGGAAACCAAGCTCAAGCGCCTCACCAAGCGCATCAAGCTGATCGAAGCCTTCCTGGAATCGGGCAACCGTCCGGAATGGATGGTCATGACCGTGCTGCCGGTGCTGCCGCCGGACCTGCGTCCGCTGGTCCCGCTGGATGGCGGCCGCTTCGCGACCTCCGACCTGAACGACCTGTACCGCCGCGTCATCAACCGCAACAACCGCCTGCGCCGCCTGCTCGAACTGAGCGCGCCGGACATCATCGTGCGCAATGAAAAGCGCATGCTGCAGGAGTCGGTCGATGCGCTGCTGGACAACGGCCGTCGTGGCCGTGCCATCACCGGCACCAACAAGCGCCCGCTGAAGTCGCTGGCCGACATGATCAAGGGCAAGCAGGGTCGCTTCCGCCAGAACCTGCTCGGCAAGCGCGTCGACTACTCGGGCCGTTCGGTCATCGTGGTCGGCCCGTACCTGCGCCTGCACCAGTGCGGCCTGCCGAAGAAGATGGCGCTCGAGCTGTTCAAGCCGTTCGTCTTCGCCAAGCTGCAGCGTCGTGGCCTGGCCACCACCATCAAGGCCGCCAAGAAGCTGGTCGAGCGCGAAGAAGCCGAAGTCTGGGACATCCTGGAAGAGGTCATTCGCGAGCATCCGGTGATGCTGAACCGTGCGCCGACCCTGCACCGCCTGGGCATCCAGGCGTTCGAGCCGGTGCTCATCGAAGGCAAGGCCATCCAGCTGCACCCGCTGGTCTGCACCGCGTTCAACGCCGACTTCGACGGTGACCAGATGGCGGTCCACGTGCCGCTCTCGCTGGAAGCCCAGCTGGAAGCGCGTGCGCTGATGATGTCGACCAACAACATCCTGTCGCCGGCCAACGGCGAGCCGATCATCGTGCCGTCGCAGGACGTCGTGCTGGGTCTGTACTACATGACCCGCTCGCTGGAAAACAAGAAGGGCGAGGGCATGGCCTTCGCCAACATCGCCGAAGTGAAGCGTGCCTACGACAACCGCGTGGTGGAACTGCACGCGCGCGTCAAGGTCCGCATCACCGAAGTGGTGACCGACGAAGACGGCAACAAGCAGAACAAGACCTCGATCGTGGACACCACGATCGGTCGCGCCCTGCTGGCTGAAATCCTGCCGGAAGGCCTGCCGTTCGCGCTGGCCAACACCGAGCTGACCAAGAAGAACATCAGCCGCCTGATCAACTCCAGCTACCGTCAGCTGGGCCTGAAGGACACGGTCGTGTTCGCCGACAAGCTGATGTACACCGGCTTCGCCTACGCGACCCGCGCCGGCGTCTCGATCGGCATCGACGACATGCTGATCCCGGACGAGAAGAAGGGCATCCTCACCGAGGCCGAAGCCGAAGTGCTGGAAATCCAGGAGCAGTACCAGTCGGGCCTGGTCACCGCCGGCGAGCGCTACAACAAGGTGGTCGACATCTGGTCGCGCACCAACGAGCGCATCGCCAAGGCGATGATGGACACCATCGGTACCGAGAAGGTGGTCAATGCCAAGGGTGAGACCATCGACCAGAAGTCGATGAACTCGCTGTACATCATGGCCGACTCCGGTGCGCGTGGTTCGCAGGCGCAGATCCGTCAGCTGGCCGGCATGCGTGGCCTGATGGCCCGCCCGGACGGCTCGATCATCGAGACGCCCATCAAGGCGAACTTCCGCGAAGGCCTGAACGTGCAGGAGTACTTCAACTCCACCCACGGTGCCCGTAAGGGTCTGGCCGATACCGCGCTGAAGACCGCGAACTCGGGTTACCTGACCCGTCGTCTGGTCGACGTGGCACAGGACGTGGTGATCACCGAGGTGGATTGCGGTACCACCGAAGGCCTGATCATGACCCCGATCGTGGAAGGCGGCGACGTGGTCGAGCCGCTGAAGGACCGCGTGCTGGGTCGCGTGGTTGCCGAGGACGTGTTCCTGCCGGGCAACGACGAAGATCCGATCGTCACCCGCAACACCCTGCTGGACGAAGCCTGGGTTGCCAAGCTGGAAGACGCCGGCGTGCAGACCATCAAGGTCCGCTCGACCATCTCCTGCGAATCGGCCTTCGGCGTCTGCTCGCGCTGCTACGGCCGCGACCTGGCCCGTGGCCACCTGGTCAACATCGGTGAAGCGGTCGGCGTCATCGCCGCCCAGTCCATCGGTGAGCCGGGTACCCAGCTGACCATGCGTACGTTCCACATCGGTGGTGCGGCGTCGCGAGCTGCTGCGGTCGACAACATCACCGTCAAGACCACCGGCTCGGTCAAGTTCAGCAACCTCAAGTCGGTCGAGCATGCCAACGGCTCGCTGGTGGCAGTGTCGCGCTCGGGCGAAATCTCGGTGCTCGATGCCCACGGCCGTGAGCGTGAGCGTTACAAGCTGCCGTACGGTGCGACCATCACGTCCAAGGACGGTGATGCGATCAAGGCTGGCCAGACCGTGGCCAACTGGGATCCGCATAACCACCCGATCGTGTCGGAAGTGGCCGGCTTCATCCGCTTCATCGACTTCGTCGACGGCATCACCGTCATCGAGAAGACCGACGAGCTGACCGGCCTGGCGTCGCGCGAAATCACCGATCCGAAGCGTCGTGGTACCCAGGCCAAGGACCTGCGCCCGATCGTGCGCATCGTCGACGCCAAGGGCAACGACCTGTCGATTCCGGGCACCGACCTGCCGGCGCAGTACCTGCTGCCGCCGCGCTCGATCGTCAACCTGCAGGACGGCGCTGCCGTCGGCGTGGGTGACGTGGTCGCCAAGATCCCGCAGGAAGCGTCGAAGACCCGCGACATCACCGGTGGTCTGCCGCGCGTGGCCGATCTGTTCGAAGCGCGCAAGCCGAAGGATCCGGCGGTGCTGGCCGAGCGTTCGGGCATCATCAGCTTCGGCAAGGACACCAAGGGCAAGCAGCGCCTGATCATCAAGGACACCGATGGTTCGGAGCACGAAGAGCTGATCCCGAAGTACCGCCAGGTCATCGTGTTCGAAGGCGAGCATGTCACCAAGGGTGAAACCATCGTGGACGGCGAGCCGAGCCCGCAGGACATCCTGCGCCTGCTGGGTGTCGAACCGCTGGCCGCCTACCTGGTGAAGGAAATCCAGGACGTGTACCGCCTGCAGGGCGTGAAGATCAACGACAAGCACATCGAGGTGATCACCCGCCAGATGCTGCGCAAGGTCGAGATCACCGACCAGGGCAGCAGCAAGTTCCTGAACGGCGAACAGGTGGAGCGCCAGCGCGTTATCGAGGAGAATGCCCGCCTTGCAGCCCGCAATGAGCTGCCGGCGCACTTCGATCCGGTCCTGCTGGGTATCACCAAGGCCTCGCTGGCGACCGAATCGTTCATCTCGGCCGCGTCGTTCCAGGAAACCACCCGCGTGCTGACCGAAGCGGCCGTCCGCGGCACCTCGGACAACCTGCGTGGCCTGAAGGAAAACGTCATCGTGGGTCGCCTGATTCCGGCCGGTACCGGCCTGGCGTACCACAGCAACCGCCGTCGCGGCGCTTCCGGCCTCACCGAGTCGGAAATGCAGACCCTTGCCGGCACCCCGGCCGCGGTCGAGGCACCGGTGGTTGAAGCCGAAGCTGAACAGGCCTCGGAAGACTGAAACACGGGTCCGGCCTCAGGGCCGGACCACCCGGGCGGGGGGGGTGG
>NZ_JAPTFQ010000104.1:0-12978 GCF_030985535.1 Stenotrophomonas sp. Sm2128 | reverse complement strand
GCACTCCAGAGCATAGCCGAGTTCGTGAGGTTGCCGGCCAGCGGCCGGCACTACCAGAGCCAGGCCATGCCTGGCTGCAGGTGTTCATGAGGTTGCCGGCCAGCGGCCGGCACTACCGAACGCCCCCCGCCTTTCCGGCCGGGGGCGCAGGCGCATCAGTCGACGCTGATCCCGGCCAGGCGCTGCAGTGCCTCGGCATACTTGGCGCGGGTGCGCTCGATGATCTCGGCCGGGATGGTCGGGCCCGGGGCGGTCTTGCCCCAGTCCAGCGTCTCCAGGTAATCACGCACGAACTGCTTGTCGTAGCTCGGCGGGCTGGTGCCCACTTCGTACTCGTCGGCCGGCCAGTAGCGCGAGGAATCCGGCGTCAGCATCTCGTCCATGATGTACAGGCGGCCATCGGCGTCGGTACCGAACTCGAACTTGGTATCGGCCAGGATGATGCCGCGCTCGCGGGCGTAATCGGCCGCGAACTTGTAGATGCGCAGGGTGGCGTCGCGCACGCGCTCGGCCAGTTCCGCACCGACCTGCTTCACCATCGCATCGAAATCGATGTTCTCGTCATGGTCGCCGACAGCGGCCTTGGTCGAGGGGGTGAAGATCGGCTCGGGCAGCTGCTCGGCCTGGCGCAGGCCGTCGGGCAGGTCGATGCCGCTGACCTTGCCGGTGCGCTGGTAATCCTTCCAGCCGCTGCCGATCAGGTAGCCGCGGGCGATCGCTTCCACCGGCACCGGCTTCAGCTTGCGGGTGACCACCGCGCGCTTGGCATACAGGGCCGGGTCCACGCCTTCGGGCAGCACGCTGGCCACGTCGATGCCGGTCAGGTGGTTGGGCATCAGGTGCGCGGTCTTGGCGAACCAGAAGTTGGAGACCTGGCAGAGCATCTCGCCCTTGCCCGGGATCGGGTCGGGCAGGACCACGTCGAACGCCGACAGGCGATCGGTGGCCACCATCAGCAGGTACTCGCCCGGCGGGGTTCCGGCTGGCAGCCGCTCGCGCGGGATATCGAACACATCACGCACCTTGCCGCGATGGCGCAAGGGCAGGCCGGGGAGATCGGATTGCAACAGCGTGGTTGGCACGGGCACTCCTGGGGCGTTGTCGATACGGCTGCTGCCCAACGGACCCGGCGGGCCCGCTGACCAGCGGGCGGCCTAGTGTAAAGCCGTCCGGGCCCGCTGTGACGTAAAATGAGCGTCCATTTCGTCGGTCGACCCCGGAGCGCCATGCGCTGGTACGGAAAACTGCTCGGATTCATCGCCGGCGCCCTGCTGTTCCGGCCCAATCCGCTGTTCGGGGCGGTGGTCGGCCTGCTGATCGGCCATGCCTTTGATTCGGACTGGTTCCGCCTGAACAAGGAGAACCCGTACCGGGAGCTGGGGCTGACCTCCGAGGCCACCGATGCCGAGGTCGAGCGCGCCTACCGCAAGCTGATCTCGCAGTACCACCCCGACAAGCTTGGCGGCGCCGCCCCCGAGCTGCAGCAGCAGGCCGAGCAGAAGTCGCGGCGCATCAACGCCGCCTACGACCGCATCAAGACCCTGCGCAAGCGCTGACCCCTTTCCCCTCGTTGCAAGGCCCGGCCATGTCCCACTGCCTCATCGCCCCCTCCATCCTGTCCGCCAACTTCGCCCGCCTCGGCGAGGAAGTCGACAACGTCCTCGCCGCTGGCGCGGACTGGGTCCACTTCGACGTGATGGACAACCACTACGTGCCGAACCTGACCATCGGCCCGATGGTCTGCCAGGCGCTGCGCAAGCACGGCGTGACCGCGCCGATCGACGTGCACCTGATGGTCGAGCCGGTGGACCGCATCATCCCGGACTTCGCCGAGGCCGGTGCCACCTACATCAGCTTCCACCCGGAGGCGAGCCGCCACGTGCACCGCACCATCCAGCTGATCCGCTCGCTGGGCTGCAAGCCGGGCATCGTGCTCAATCCGGCCACGCCGGTGGACATCCTCGACTGGGTGCTGGAGGACCTGGACCTGGTGCTGCTGATGTCGGTCAACCCGGGCTTTGGTGGCCAGGCCTTCATCCCCTCGGCGCTGGACAAGCTGAAGGTGGTGCGCAAGATGATCGATGCCAGCGGCAAGGACATCCGCCTGGAGATCGACGGCGGCGTGAAGGCCGACAACATCGGCGAGATCGCGGCTGCCGGTGCCGACACCTTTGTCGCCGGCTCGGCCATCTTCAACGCCAAGACCAGCTACCAGGACGTGATCGCGCAGATGCGCGCGAACGTCGCTGCGGCACGCTGACAAAAAGGGGACGGAGGGGATTAATCTCGTTTAATTCCCTCCGTCCCCTTTATCTGCGCATGGCACTGTTGAACATCCGTCCGGCCACCGTGGCCGATGCTGGCCTGATCCTGCATTTCATCCGCGAACTGGCCATCTACGAGAAGGCCGAGCATTCGGTACAGACCGATGAGATCGGCATCGCCGAGAGCCTGTTCGGCGCCGATGCCACGGCGCGCGCGTTGATCTGCGAAGCCGACGGCGAGGCCATCGGCTATGCGGTGTACTTCTACAACTACTCCACCTGGCTGGGCCGCAAGGGCATCTACCTGGAAGACCTCTACGTCAGCCAGGAAAAGCGCGGCGTGGGCGCCGGCAAGGCACTGCTGAAGTACATCGCACGCCAGGCCGTGGCCGAGGGCTGCGGTCGCTTCGAATGGTCGGTGCTGGACTGGAACACCCCGGCCATCGAGTTCTACACCGCTGCCGGTGCGAAGCCGCAGGACGAGTGGACCGTGTACCGGCTGCAGGGCCAGGCGCTGCACGATTTCGCCAACGGTTGAAGCGAAGTGCATCCACGCATGGCGTGGATCTACCAACCGGGTGTGTGCAAACCGCAACCCGGGGGGGGCGAACCGCAACCTGGGGGGAGCGAACCGCAACCTGGTGGGTGCGAACCTTGGTTCGCACTCCCTGCACACCCCAAAAAAAAGCCACGCCAATCACTGGCGTGGCCTCGCTGCATGCGTGGGAGGCTGATCCTGCCTCCATCCGTCGTCCCTGCTATGGACTCCCATTCTCCGGTAGCTGAATGACATCTGCGTGACATTCACCGCAGGCAAACAGCGCATTGCTAGCCTGTGCCACCGCATCCCTGGAAGCTCTGCATGACCACCCCGCGCTGGCGCCTGATCCTCAACGGCAAATCCGCCGGCAATGATGAGTTGCGCGACGCCGTCGGCCATTGGCGCGGACAGGGCGTGCAGCTGGAAGTGCGGGTGACCTGGGAGGACGGTGACGCCGAGCGCTATGTCGCCGAGGCGATCGATCATGGCGTGGATGTGATCGTGGCCGCCGGTGGCGATGGCACGCTCAGTGCGGTGGCCGAGACACTGGCGCATCGTGAGGAGCTGGCAGATGCGCTGCCCTCGCTGGCGCTGATCCCGATGGGGACCGCCAACGATTTCGCGACTGCGGCCGGCATACCGACCGAACCGAAGGAGGCCTTCGCCTTGATCGGGCAGGCGACGCCGCACGCCATTGACCTGTTGCGCGTGAACGCCGATGGCACCCAATGGTGGTGCGCCAATCTCGCCAGCGGTGGCTTCGGCACGCAGGTGACGGTGGAGACTGATGCGGGCTTGAAGAAGATGCTGGGCGGGCTGGCCTATGTGATCACCGGCATCGCCAAGCTTGGCCGCATCGAGCCGATCAACGCACGGTTGTCCGGTCCGGACTTCGCCTGGGAAGGCGACTTCATCGCACTGGGCATCGGCAATGGTCGCCAGGCCGGTGGCGGCCAGCAGTTGTGCCCGCAGGCATTGATCGATGATGGGTTGCTGGATGTGACGGTGCTTCCGGAGCTGGAAGGGGAGGTCACCGCCACCCTCGGCCAGATGCTGAAGTCAGGCACCCAGGCTGCGCTGGAACAGCTGGCCACGCGTGCGCGGCTGCCGTGGCTGGAGGTCGCATCCGAGCGCCCGCTGACCCTCAATCTGGATGGCGAGCCGGTACAGGCCCGTCAGTTCCGCATCGAGTGCGTGCCGGGCAGGGTACGGATGCATCTGCCGGCTGGCTGCCCATTGCTGGGTGGGTAGGGAGGTAGAGTCGACTGTTAGTCGACTGCTCTTCGTTCCGGCGGCGTAAAACCCCGCGCTACGCGCGCAAGTCGACCAACAGTCGACTCTACCGGTCCGCGTCGTCGGTTCCCGTGGCTGGCCCCGCCCGTCCCGTGGTTCAGTTTTCCAGGGTTCCCCTGCCGTCCAAGCTGCGATACAGTCAAGGGGTGTCCAGCCTGACGACCCCGCATACCCTTTCTTCCGCACGCCGTTGGTGGCGATGGTGGCCCGTTGCCGTCGTCCGCCCCCATAACGCTGTGTCCCGGAAGGAAAGTCGTCTTGAACTCGCACGCTCAGTTTCAGCAGCAGGCCGCTGAAGGCCACACCCATATTCCCGTCGTCCGCGAAGTGCTGTCCGACCTGGACACGCCGCTTTCGGTCTATCTGAAGCTCGCCGACGGCCCCAATACCTACCTGTTTGAATCCGTCGAAGGCGGCGAGCGCTTTGGTCGTTACTCGATCATCGGCCTGCCGGCGCGCCGCGTGTACGCCTTCCACGGCCACACGCTGACCGTGCGCGAAGACGGCCAGGTGGTGGACACCCGCGAGGTCGCCGACCCGTTCGCCGAAGTCGAGGCGCTGCGCAGCGCCCACTCGGTGCCGAAGCTGGAAGGCCTGCCGGGCTTCACCGGTGGCCTGGTCGGCTGGTTCGGCTTCGAGTGCATCGGCTACATCGAACCACGCCTGGCCCCGCCGGCCGGCCGCGATGAGCTGGGCACGCCGGACATCCTGCTGCTGGACTCCAACGAGCTGGCCGTGTTCGACAACCTCAAGGGCCGCCTGTACCTGATCGTGCACGCCGACCCGCGTGTCGAGGGCGCCTTCGAGCAGGCCCAGGCGCGCCTGGATGCGCTGACTGCCAAGCTGCGTGCACCGGGCGCCGGTTATCCCGCACCGCTCAACAGCGATGTGCTGGACGAATCCGATTTCGTTTCCGGGTTCACCCGCGAAGGGTTCGTCGATGCGGTCCAGCGCAGCAAGGAATACATCCGCGCCGGTGACATCTTCCAGGTGGTGCTGAGCCAGCGCCTGAGCGTGCCGTTCAAGGCGCGGCCGGTGGATGTGTACCGCGCGCTGCGTGCACTGAACCCGTCGCCGTACATGTATTTCCTGGACGTCGGCGACCTGCAGGTGGTCGGTTCCTCGCCGGAAATCCTGGTGCGCCTTCAGGATGGCGAAGTCACCGTGCGCCCGATCGCCGGCACCCGCCCGCGTGGTGCCACGCCCGAGCAGGATCTGGCGCTGGAAGCCGAGCTGCTGGCCGATCCGAAGGAGCGCGCCGAGCACCTGATGCTGATCGACCTCGGCCGCAACGATGCCGGTCGTGTGTCCAGGGCCGGCACCGTGGAAGTGGGCGAGCAGTTCGTGATCGAGCGCTACAGCCACGTCATGCACATCGTCAGCGAAGTCACCGGGCAGCTGCAGCCGGGCCTGAGCTATGCCGACGTGCTGCGTGCCACGTTCCCGGCCGGCACCGTCAGTGGCGCGCCGAAGATCCGCGCGCTGGAAGTGATCCGCGAGCTGGAACCGATCAAGCGCAATGTCTACGCAGGCAGCATCGGCTACATCGGCTGGCACGGCGATGCCGATACCGCGATCGCGATCCGCACCGCGGTGATCAAGGACGGCCGCCTGTACGTGCAGGCCGGCGCCGGCATCGTCTACGACTCGGACCCGGACAAGGAATGGGACGAGACGATGAACAAGGGCCGCGCGTTGTTCCGCGCCGTCGCCCAGGCCGCCAAGGGCCTGTAAGCCTGCCTCGCCACGGCGCCGCGCCGTGGTCGTTCCGCTGTTCCCGTTGAAGACAAGGAGTACCGCATGAAGCTGCTGAGCGCATTGCTGTGGTCGTCACTGCTGGCCACGATGGCCCCGTCTGCGTGGGCGCAGGCCAATACCATTCCGTCGCAGCCGCACCTGCTGGTGAAGGGCGAGGCGCGTCGCGTGGTGATGCCGGACCGGTTCGGCCTGCAGTTGAACATCGAAGAGACCGACATGGACGCCGACGCCGCGCGCCGTCGCGTGCAGGACAACGTTGCCCGCGTGCTGGCACTGTTCAAGCAGCACAAGGCGGTGGAAGGCAGCGTGCGCGCGGACAACCTGCGGATTGGTCCTGCGACGCGCTATGAGCAGAATCGGCAGGTTTTCATCGGCACCCGCGTGTCACGCCAACTGCGCGCCAGCTTCGCCAGCGTCCAGCAGATGCAGGACGTGCTGGGGGCGCTGAAGGCCAACGAGAACGTGCAGGTCAGCAGCGTGGCCCCGACCTACTCGGGCGAAGTGGCGCTGCGCCGCGAACTCAAGGGCGAGGCGGCGGCCCAGACCCGCCAGTCTGCGCAGGGCCTGGCCAAGGCCTACGGCACCCAGCTGCGCGGGCTGTACAGCATTTCCGATGTGGCGCCGAACTTTGCCTATGGCGTGCAGGCGGGCAATTGGCCCAGAAGCGACGACATGGTGACACCGCCATCGCCGCCGTCACCTGCGGCGCAGATGGACATGATCGAGACCACCGGCTCACGTCTACGCGAATCCATCGAAGCCGGCCCCATCACCTACACCGAAAACGTGTACGCCATTTTCCTGATAAGCGACGGAACCTGACCATGTTGTGGATGATCGACAACTACGACAGCTTCACCTACAACCTCGTGCAGTACCTGCAGACACTGGGCGCCGAGGTGAAGGTGGTGCGCAACGATGCGATGAGCGTGGACGAGATCGCCGCGCAGAAGCCCGAGCGCATCGTCATCTCGCCCGGCCCGTGCACGCCCAACGAAGCGGGCGTGTCGCTGGAACTGATCGAGCGCCTGGGCCCGACCACGCCGATCCTCGGGGTGTGCCTGGGCCACCAGGGCATCGGCCAGGTCTACGGCGGCACGGTCATCCGTGCCGGCAACATCATGCACGGCAAGACCTCGCCGATCCGCCATGAAGGCAAGGGCGTGTTCGCCGGCCTGCCGGACCGCTACCAGGCCACCCGCTACCACTCGCTGGTGGTGGACAAGAACAGTCTGCCGGACTGCCTGGAAGTGACTGCCTGGACCGAGAACGACGACGGCTCGATCGAAGAGATCATGGGCCTGCGCCACCGCCAGTTCCCGGTGGAAGGCGTGCAGTTCCACCCCGAGTCCATCCTCACCGAACACGGCCACGCCCTGCTGCGCAATTTCCTGCAGCGCCCGGCGGCCTGATCCAAGGAGCATTCCCATGAGCTTCTCCCCCCAGGAAGCCCTGCATCGCACCATCGAACACCGCGAAATCTTCTTCGACGAAATGGTCGACCTGATGCGGCAGATCATGCGCGGCGATGTCTCGCCGATGATGACCGCCGCCATCCTCACCGGGCTGCGCGTGAAGAAGGAGACCGTGGACGAAATCGCCGCGGCGGCCACCGTGATGCGTGAATTCGCCCGGCCAGTGCCGGTGGCCGATACCTCCAACCTGGTTGACATCGTTGGCACCGGTGGCGATGGCTCGCACACCTTCAACATCTCCACCTGCTCGATGTTCGTCGCTGCTGCTGCAGGCGCGCGCGTGGCCAAGCATGGCAACCGCAGCGTGTCGTCCAAGTCCGGCAGTGCCGATGCGCTGGAAGCGCTGGGCGCGGTGATCGAGCTGCAGCCTGACCAGGTGGCCGCGGCCATCGACCGGACCGGCATCGGCTTCATGTTCGCGCCGATCCATCACCCGTCGATGAAGGTCGTCGCGCCGGTACGCCGCGAGATGGGCGTGCGCACCATCTTCAACATCCTCGGCCCGCTGACCAACCCGGCCAGTGCACCGTCGGTACTGATGGGCGTGTTCCATCCCGATCTGGTCGGCATCCAGGCGCGCGTGCTGCGCGAACTGGGTACCGAGCGCGCGATGGTGGTCTGGGGCCGTGACAACATGGACGAGATCTCGCTGGGCGCCGGCACCCTGGTCGGCGAACTGCGCGACGGCAAGGTGCGCGAGTACGAGATCCACCCGGAGGACTTCAGCATCGCCATGTCGGCCAGCCGCAACCTGCGCGTGGACGGTCCGGAACAGTCCATCCAGATGCTGCGCGCCGTGCTCGACAACGAGCCGGGCCCGGCGCTGGACATCGTCGCGCTGAATGCCGGTGCCGCCCTGTACGTGGCTGGTGTGGCCAGCGACATCGGAGACGGCCTGGCCCGCGCCCGTGCCGCCATCGCCAATGGCAGCGCCCGCCAGCGCCTGCAGCAGTATGTGGAGACCACCCGCGCGCTGGTTGCCTGAGCGCGCGGTTCAGCCTCACCCTCTCGATGGCCGATAATGGCCGTCCTCACCGCCCCCCGCACCGACCCGAAGACGATGAGCGACATCCTGCAGACGATCCTGGCCCGCAAGGCCGAAGAAGTGGCCCAGCGCCGCGCCCAGCGCCCGCTCGAGGAGCTGCAGGCCGCCGTGGCCAGCGCCCCGCCGGTACGTGGCTTCGTGCGCGCGCTGCAGGCGGCGGTGGCCAATGGCGACCCGGCGGTGATTGCCGAGGTGAAGAAGGCCAGCCCCTCCAAGGGCGTGATCCGCCCGGATTTCCGCCCGGCCGACATCGCCGTCAGCTACGAGTTCGGCGGTGCCAGCTGCCTGTCGGTGCTGACCGACGTGGACTTCTTCCAGGGCGCCGACGCCTATCTGCAGCAGGCCCGCGAAGCCTGCACGCTGCCGGTGCTGCGCAAGGACTTCGTCATCGACGCCTACCAGGTGTACGAGGCGCGCGTGCTGGGCGCCGACTGCATCCTGCTGATCGTCGCCGCGCTGGACGATACCCAGCTGGCCACGTTGTCCGAGCTGGCGCTGTCGCTGGGCATGGACGTGCTGGTGGAAGTGCATGACATCGATGAACTGGAGCGCGCGCTGCAGGTGCCGGCGCCGATGATCGGCATCAACAACCGCAACCTGCGCACCTTCGAGGTGTCGCTGCAGACCACGCTGGACATGCAGCAGGCGGTGCCGCGTGACCGCCTGCTGGTCACCGAGAGTGGCATCCTCGGCCCGCAGGACGTCGCGCTGATGCGCGATGCCGGCATCCATGCATTCCTGGTCGGCGAGGCCTTCATGCGCGTGGAAGAGCCGGGCGAGGGCCTGCGTCAGCTATTCTTCGCGGCATGACAACGCACTATCCGACGCCGCGCGACGATGCGCCGCTGGTGGTCTTCGATTTCGACCACACCCTCTACGACGGCGATTCGGGCACCCATCTGTTCGCCTCGCTGATCAAGCGCAACCCGCTGCGCATGCTGGCCGCGCTGCTGGTCACGCCGATCGCCGGGCCGTTGGTGGCGATGCTGCCGACCCGCCGAACGGGTATTTCGGTCTACGTGTGGATCGGCAGCTTCGGCCTGCACCGTGCGCGCGATTTCAACAAGGTGATCGATGCCTACGTGCTGCGCAACGAGGCGCAGATGCGCGCCAAGCTGCTGCCGCAGGCGCTGGAGGTGTTCGCCGCGCACCGTGCCAAGGGCGACCGTGTAGTGGTCGCCACCGGCGCGCCGCCGGAACTGGCCCGCGCCATCCTGGCATTCGTTGCCCACCAGGACGTGCCGGTGATCGGCACCGAGGTCGGCCCGCGACTGGGCGGCGTCGGCCCGACCCGCCACTGCCACAACGAAGAAAAGATGCGCATGCTGCGCGAGCGCGGCTACGGCAATATCGACATCGCCTACTCCGACAGCACCGCCGACCTGCCGTTGCTGCTGGCCGCCAAGGCGCCGGTGGTGGTGAACCCGAAGCGATCCAGGGTGGACTTCTTCCGCCGCGTGCTGCCGGCCGGCACCCGCATCCTCAACTGGGGCTGCGTGGACCGCGGCGGCGACAAGGCGTAGCCCGGGGCCGGATCCCGTCCGGGGCCTGACCCCATCGCACGATGACGGATCTGCCGGCCAGCGGCCGGCAAAACGCTCAGCGCCCCAGCTGCCCGTACACCGCATGGCCGATCTGGAACAGGCTGATCCCCAGCACCAGCACGCCAACGGCCACCAGCACCCAGCGCTCCTTCACCCGCTTGACCAGGATCGCCGCCACCGGCGCGGCCATCATGCCGCCGATCAGCAGGCCGGCGACGATCTGCAGGTGCTGCACGCCCATCGACAACAGGAAGGTCGCTGACACCGTCAACGTGACCACGAACTCGGCCGCGTTGACCGTACCGATGGTGGTGCGCGCCTGGCCGCCACGGGCGAGCAGGGTGGACGTGGCGATCGGTCCCCAGCCGCCACCGCCGCTGGCGTCGAGCAGGCCCGCGAAGAAGCCCAGTACCGGTACCCGGCGGATCTCGCCCTTGGGCATCCAGCGCCCTGCGGCGCGCGCCAGGATGATGATCGCCAGCACCAGCAGGTACAGGTAGATGAGGGGACGGATGATGTCGCCGGGAATCTGGGTGAGCACGTACGCGCCCAGGGCGCCGCCCACCGCACCGGGCAGGGCCAGCCGCAGGAACAGGCGTTTATCGACATTCCCGGCGGCGAGGTGCGACACGCCCGAGGCACCGGTGGTGAACACTTCAGCGGTGTGGATGCTGGCGCTGACCTGCGCCGGTGGCAGGCCCATGCTCAGCATCACCGACGAGGACACCAGGCCGAAGGCCATGCCCAGTGCGCCGTCAACCAGCTGCGCGCCAAGGCCGATGAGGATGAACCACCAGAATTCGCTGCTCAGTTCCATGCACCGAGCCTAGCGCGCGAAGGAGTGCGGACCAAGGTCCGCACCCACCGGGTGCTCAACCGTCAACGGGTGCCGTACAGCACCACGGTCTTGCCGCGGGCATGCAGCAGGCCGTCGGTCTGCAGCTTCTTCAGCACGCGGCCGGCCATTTCGCGCGAGCAGCCGACCAGGCGCGCCAGTTCCTGGCGTGACACGCGCAGCTGGCTGCCCTGCGGATGGCTCATCGCTTCTGGTTCCTGCGCCAGATCGTGCAGTGTGCGCACGATCCGATCGGTAACATCCAGGAATGCCAGGCGACTGGCCTTGCGGCTGGTATCGAGCAGGCGCTTGGAAATCTGCTGGCCCAGCGCATACAGCAGGCGCGGGGCGTCGGCCGACAGCGGGCCGAGGAACAGCTGGTGCAGGCGCTCGTAGCTGATTTCGGCCAGTTCGCAGGCGGTACGGGTCCGCAGGATCACCTCGCGGCGGTCCGATTCGACGAACAGGCCCATTTCGCCAACGAACTCGCCGGCACCGAAGTAGCCCAGCACAAGCTCTCGATCGTCATCTTCCTCGGCCATGATTGAAACCGAGCCGCTGACAACGTAATACAGGGTTCCCGCCGGGTCACCGGGTCGGAAGACGTCGGTACGGGTGGGATATCGCCGCCGGTGGCTGTGCGCCAGGAAACGATCGATGGTGGCGATATCCAAGGCCAGTGGACTGCTAGCTAGGCGCACGGTTGACACGATAGGGGCGCTCCCTCTGCGCATGAACGGATTCACGGGGTCGATAGCGGAGCTTAACCAGCGCAATTGTTAAGGGCAAACAGTGTGCCAGAACTCTTGCGTCTTCACGTTCCCCCCGGGGGCAGTTTGCCCCATAATTCCCCCTTTCCCTTCTTACACAGGAATCGACCGCCGTGGTCAAGCCGTTGCCTCGCCTGAGGCTGCAGGGTTTCAACAACCTCACCAAGGCGCTGAGCTTCAACATCTATGACGTGTGTTACGCGCGCACCGAAGAGGAGCGTCAGCGTTACATTGAATACATCGATGAAGAGTACAACGCCGACAGGCTGACTCAAATCTTGACCGATGTCGCCGAGATCATCGGCGCCAACATCCTGAACGTGGCCCGCCAGGACTACGACCCGCAGGGTGCCTCGGTGACCATCCTGATCTCCGAAGAGCCGGTGATCGACAAGAAGCTGGCCGGCAAGGAGCTGATCTCCGACGCCGTGGTCGCGCACATGGACAAGAGCCACATCACTGTCCACACCTACCCGGAAACCCATCCGCAGGAAGGTATCGCGACGTTCCGCGCGGACATCGACGTGGCCACCTGTGGCGTCATTTCCCCGCTGAAGGCCCTGAACTACCTGATCGAGAGCCTTGAGTCGGACATCGTGATCATGGACTACCGCGTCCGTGGCTTCACCCGCGATGTGAAGGGCAAGAAGCACTTCATCGACCACAAGATCAACTCGATCCAGAACTTCCTGGCCAAGAACATCAAGTCGCGTTACGAGATGTTCGACGTCAACGTCTACCAGGAAAACATCTTCCACACGAAGATGCACCTGAAGGACTTCGACCTGGACCAGTACCTGTTCGAGGAAAAGGCCAAGAACCTGTCGTTCAAGGAACGCATGAAGATCGAAGCGCTGCTCAAGCGCGAGATCGAAGAGCTGTTCCACGGCCGCAACCTGTCCGAGTAAGCCCCATGTGCGATGCCCGCAGGCATCGCCACCCAGGCGGGACGACCCGCCCCGTGGCACCAGTGCCCCCGCACGCGTTACAGTTCCACGGTGATGTACCGACCCACGGCCCGGTGTGAAAACACCGGGCCGTTTCGTTTTTTTCAAAAAAGGTAAGGAGCCCCCACCCATGCCCTGGATCTACCTGCTGCTGGCCGGCCTGTTCGAGATCGGTTTCGCCCTCGGAATGAAGTACTCCGAAGGCTTCAGCAAACCCCTGCCCACCGCTGCCACGGTGGTATCCGCGCTGATCAGCCTGTACCTGATGAGCCAGGCGATGAAGAGCATCCCGGTCGGCACGGCCTACGCGATCTGGACCGGTATCGGTGCCATGGGCGTGGCGGTGCTGGGCATCTACCTGTTCAACGACAGCGCATCGCCGGCCCGCCTGGCCTGCGTGGGCCTGATCGTGGCTGGTGTGATCGGCCTGAAGCTGGTCTCGCCGAACTGATTGATGGCCCGACCAACGGTCGGGCCCCCCCCTCGCCCCCCCCCCCCCCCCCCCC
>NZ_JAPTFQ010000103.1:0-13899 GCF_030985535.1 Stenotrophomonas sp. Sm2128 | reverse complement strand
GCCGGCCTGGGGGGGGGGTGGGTGGGTGCCGACCGCTGACCGCCATCCCCGGTGTGTGCCGACCGTTGACCGCCATCCCCGGTGGGTGCCGACCGTTGGTCGGCACAGAAGTGCATCCACGCATCACGTGGATCTACTGTGGTTGCGGTCACATTCCCGGAATCGGCATCTCAATATCGCAACGCGCTCGCCGTTACCGGCAAGGACCTCAGTCGACATCCCGTCGATGCAACCTTCCGGAACGCCCATGCACAGCGACCACGCCGAACGACTGCCCGAACCCGCCAGTGAGTTGGCCGAGGGTGGAGCAGGCGAGGGCGTAACCCTGCCGCCGCAGGAGGCGCTGCTGGATGACACCGGAACCGGCGAGGCCACCGTCGACCTGGCGCCGCCGCGCCATCGCCTGCCGCAGATCGCGCTGCCCGACAACGTGGTGCTGAAGGGGGCGGTGCAGAAGCTGGTCGAGCAGAAGTCCCGGCTTGATGCGCTGGCCGCCGACGGTCAGCTGGCCGGGCTGCTGCCACCGGAGTGGCAGGGGCACGGCGTGCGTGCGATCGAGCTGTCCACCTTCATCCAGGGCGTGCTGCCGTTCCTGCAACCCGGCGAACGTGGCGAAACCGCGCCCGCGCGCCTGCCGGTGCGCCATGTGCTGGGAGACGACAGCCGCTGGGGCCTGGAGGATGTCGCCGAACCGAAATCGCTGGCCTGGTACCTGGCCAGTGACGAACGCGCCACCGCTGGCAGCAAGGACGTGGCCGAGGCCTATCTGGTGGGTGCGCTGGGACTGGCGTGGATGCAGGAAGGGCGCAGCCGCCCCGGCTTCCTGCGCGCGATGGGGCAGGACAGCCTGGCCGCGCGGGTGACCATGCTCGGCTACCCGCCGGCCAACGAACTGGCGCTGTACAGCGTCACCGCGCATGGGCAGCAACAGATCTGGTGCGTGCATGGCCGCCGTCGCATGCGCCCGCTGGTGGCGCCTTGGCTGAGCGTGCCGGTGCTGACCGCGTATGGCGTGCCGGCGCCGGTCGCGTGGCCGTCCAGTTTCCCGCCGGTGGAGGCCGTGGCCGAGCTGCTGGCGACCGCACGGCAGGGGCGCGCGCTGCCGGAAGTGGACCTGGCCAAGGCGGTGGCGAAGATCGCCGAGGACGCTGCCTCGGAAGCCTGGCAACCGGTCAGCCTGCTGCAGCTCAATACCTGGTCACCGCGTTGGCATTTCTTCCTGGGCACCTTCGTCGGCCTGCCGTCGCTGCTGCTCGTGGCGGCGGCGCTGGCGCTGCCGGGGGCGGTCGAAGCAGCCACGGTTGCGGCTTCCCTCGGCTTCGCCGGTGGTGCCATCGCGGCGCTCGCGGTGCCGTGGATCCATGCACGGCGCAAGCATCTGAGCTGAAAAAAGGGGACGGAGGGGATTAAGCCGCAATCAGCACAGATGTGCCCAAAACGACTTAATCCCCTCCGTCCCCTTTTTCTTTCAGACTCCTTCGCCCATCCGCTCCAGGCCTTCGCCGGCCAGGCGCAGGATCAGCTTCTCCAGCACCTGCTCTTCCTCTTCGCTCAGCACCGACATCAGCTTGCGGGTGATTTCGATCACCATCGGCGCGATGGTCTCGTACACCTCGAAGCCGGCTGCCGACAGCGCCAGCACCGAGCGGCGGCGGTCGTCGCCGTGGGTTTCGCGCTTGATGAAGCCGCGCTCCAGCAGGCGGGCCACGGCACGGCTGACCGCCACCTTGTCCATCGCCGTGCGGTCGGAGACCTCGCTGGCCGAGGAGCCCGGGTACAGCGCCAGGATGGTGATCACCCGCCATTCGGGAATCGCCAGACCGTAACGATCGCCGTATAGCTTGGCGATGTTGCCGCTGACCCGGTTGGACAGCACGCTCAGCCGGTACGGCAGGAACTGTTCCAGGTCGAGCAGGACGTGCGAGGAACGCAGGCGGGTCGAAACGGGATCGGCGGGGCTCATGTTGCGGTGCACCTTGCTGGTGGTTTCAAGTGTAACTATAAGGGGTAGGTCCAGACCCTGCATTCTCGCCGGGTCCCTACCTGCCCGCACCTGGTTTGTACCGATGCGGTACCGATTCGGAGCCACGCCATGAATACCGCAGTCCCGACCGCCTCGCATCCCAACCCCGGCATGCAGGTCACCACCTTCGAGAACCCGATGGGCATCGACGGCTTCGAGTTCGTCGAATTCGCCGCCCCGGCCGGCCGTGGCCAGGAGCTGCACGAGTACTTCCGGAAGATGGGCTTCAGCGCGGTGCTCAAGCACAAGCAGCGTCCGATTACCGTCTATCGCCAGGGCGACGTCAACTTCCTGGTCAACGAGGACCCCGATTCGTTCGCCGCCGACTTCGCCGAGAAGCACGGTCCGTGCGCCTGCGGCTTCGCCATCCGCTTCAAGAAGCCGGGCCAGGAGGTCTACCAGACCGCGCTGGGCAACGGCGCCGAAGCCATCGCCTTCAAGCCGGACAGCAAGGCGGTCAGCGCGCCAGTCATCAAGGGCATCGGCGACTGCATGCTGTACCTGGTCGATCGCTACGGCAGCGCCGGCAGCATCTACGACGGCGACTACGAGCCGATCGCCGGTGCCGACCTGCACCCGGTAGGCTTCGGCCTGACCTTCATCGACCACCTGACCCACAACCTGTATTTCGGCAACATGCAGCAGTGGTCGGACTACTACGAGCGCCTGTTCAACTTCCGCGAGATCCGCTACTTCGACATCAAGGGCCTGAAGACCGGCCTGGTGTCCAAGGCGATGACCGCGCCGGATGGCATCGTGCGCATCCCGCTGAACGAATCGTCCGACCCGAAGAGCCAGATCAACGAGTACCTGGACGCGTACAAGGGCGAGGGCATCCAGCACATCGCCTGCTTCACCGAGAACATCTACGAGACCGTCGAAGCGATGCGCGCGCAGGGCGTGGACTTCCTCGATACGCCGGAGACCTACTTCGACGTGATCGACCAGCGCGTGCCGAACCACGGTGAAGACGTGCCGCGCCTGGCGAAGAACAAGATCCTGATCGATGCCGATCCGGAAACCCACCAGCGCAAGCTGCTGCAGATCTTCACCCAGAACTGCATCGGCCCGATCTTCTTCGAGATCATCCAGCGCAAGGGCAACGAAGGCTTCGGCGAAGGCAACTTCACCGCACTGTTCGAGAGCATCGAGCGCGACCAGATCCGCCGCGGCGTGCTGTAAGGTCTGCAGGCAATGTCGGCGTCCCGCCGGCATTGCCTGTCCGAATGGTCGTGCCGGCCGCTGGCCGGCAATCTCTGGAGTTCCCATGTCCCCCGCCATCACCGCCCGCGGCTACCAGTCCGGCTTCGGCAACGAATTCGCCACCGAGGCCGTTGCCGGCGCGCTGCCGGTCGGGCAGAACTCACCGCAGAAGGTGGCCCACGGCCTGTACGCCGAACAGTTGACCGGGACCGCCTTCACCGCGCCGCGTGGCAGCAACCGCCGCAGCTGGCTGTACCGGATCCGCCCGGCGGTGACCCATGGCGAGTTCACCCCGTTCGCGCAGTCGCAGCTGCAGTGTGATTTCGGCACTCAGCCGGCCTCGCCAAACCAGCTGCGCTGGAGCCCACTGCCGCTGCCGGAGCTGCCGACCGATTTTGTCGAAGGCCTGTACACGATGGGTGGCAACGGCTCGCCCGATGCGCATGCCGGCGTGGGCATCCACCTATACGCTGCCAACCGCGACATGGTCGGCCGCTACTTCTACGACGCCGACGGCGAGCTGCTGATCGTGCCGCAGCTGGGCGCGCTGCGCCTGCTGACCGAGCTGGGCGTGATCGAGATCGAGCCGCAGCAGATCGCGGTGATCCCGCGCGGCGTGCGTTTCCGCGTTGAACTGCCCGATGGCCCGAGCCGCGGCTATATCTGCGAGAACTACGGTGCGCTGCTGAAGCTGCCCGACCTCGGCCCGATCGGATCCAACGGCCTGGCCAATCCGCGCGACTTCGAGACCCCGCATGCGGCGTTCGAGGATGTGGATGGCGATTTCGAGCTGATCGCCAAGTTCGAGGGCCGCCTGTGGCGTGCACCGATCGACCATTCGCCGCTGGACGTGGTGGCCTGGCACGGCAACTACGCGCCGTACCGTTACGACCTGCGTCGCTTCAACACCATCGGTTCGATCAGCTACGACCACCCGGATCCGTCGATCTTCCTGGTGCTGCATTCGCCCAGCGACACCCCGGGCACCAGCAACATGGACTTTGCGATCTTCCCGCCGCGCTGGCTGGTGGCGCAGAACACGTTCCGTCCGCCGTGGTTCCACCGCAACATCGCCAGCGAGTTCATGGGCCTGGTGCATGGCGCCTACGATGCCAAGGCCGAAGGCTTCGTCCCGGGTGGCGCCTCGCTGCACAACTGCATGAGTGGTCACGGCCCGGACGCGCCGACCTTCGACAAGGCGTCCAATGCCGATCTGTCCAAGGCCGATGTGATCAAGGACACGATGGCCTTCATGTTCGAGACCCGCGCAGTGATCCGCCCGACCGCACAGGCGCTGGCCGCTGGCCACCGCCAGGGCGATTACCAGCAGTGCTGGAACGGCCTGCGCAACAACTTCCGCTGACCCTAGAAAGGGGACGGAGGGGATTAAGCCGCAATCAGCACACGTGTGCCTGAAACGACTTAATTCCCTCCGTCCCCTTCTTCTTCAGGCGACCTCGGCGAACGCGTCGCAATGCTCCAATGGCAACGCCTCCAGCAGGCGCTGCCGTACGCGCTGGCAATAGCCATCCGAAGTGAGCGTGGGCAGCAGCTGCATTGCCGACTGCAGTCGCTGCAGCACCTCGTCCTCCGCACGCGCCTGCTGCAGGTCGCGGAACAGCGCCGCCGCCTGTGGATGCCGCTGCATTTCCAGGATGCCCAGCACGTAGATGCGTGCTGCCACCAGTGAGCGCCGGCGTTCGACCGCGGGTGCAGCAGGTGTGGCTGCCGGCGGCGTGGGCACCGGCGCCACCGCGGCTGCGGTCGACGGTGCTGGGGTCGTGGCGCCTGTGCCGGTGCTCAGGTACCCCGCCTGTACCAGCTGGATGACCATCGCCGGTGCTTCCTGGCCGAGCAGACCGGTCAGGTCGGCGACGGTACGCTGGCCGTCGCACAGGATCAGCAGCCGGCGCTGGCGCATGTCCAGCGGCGCGCGGTGGGCCTGCAGCGCGGTTCGGGCGAGATCGGTCTTGCGCGGTTGCATGGAAGGGACGGCCAGGTCGGTGCTCGCCGAGCCTGAACGAAGGCGATGAAACCGCGATGACAATGCAGCGCCTGCACACCGGATGGGCTAGCGTGCAGCCATCCTTGTGCCAGGGAACCGCACCGATGAAGCACCTTCCGCTTGCTGGTCTGTTGCTCCTTTCGCTCACCGCCTGCAGTGCTGGCCCCGACAAGCAGGGGGCGGCCGGCAGCGGCAGCGACACTCCGGCGGAAACCGCCTCGGCGACCGGACCCGCGCAGTCGACGGATCCCGACCTGGCCGCCCGTCCAGCCAATGACCGTCGCGAGGACAGTCCCGCGCGCCTGGATGGCTTCGCTGGGGCGAAGCTGGGTGCCGGCATCGCCGAGGTCCGTGCCGGCTTCGGCACGCCGCTGCAGGGTCTGGGCACCGATGCGGCCGGCGAGCCGCTGCCGGCTGACGACAGCAACGACGGCTGCTACTTCCTGCGCCCGCAGGATGCCGAAGATCCGCGCCTGATGATCGAGGGCCGCAAGCTGGTGCGCTACGACGTGCGCAGCGCCGCCATCACCGCACCGGGCGGTGGCAAGGTCGGCATGACCCTGGGTGAGCTGCAGGTGCTGTATCCCGAGCGCGCGGACGTCGGCCCCGACAAGTATGACGAGAAGGCCCAGCACCTGCGCGTGCGCCCGGCGCAGGAGGGCGGGGCGGTGATCGACTTCGCACTCGGTGCCGATGGCCGGGTGGGTGCCTGGCGCGTCGGACAGACCCCGCAGGTCGATTATGCGGAAGGCTGTGGCTGATCCTTGATCCACGGCCCAGCCGCGCGTACGGGCCAGGCGTAGAATCGCGCCACGACCGCTGGGGGAGTGCTCGATGATCGCCATTGCCATTGCCTGGTTCCTGCTCGGCCTGCTGCTGCTGGCGTTGGGCGGGGACTCCATCGTCAAGGCCGTGTCCGGCCTGGCCCAGCGTTTCGGCGCCAGCCCCTTCACTGCCGGGCTGTTGCTGCTCGGGGTGACCACCTCGTTGCCGGAACTGGCAGTCAACGCGCGCGCCCTGGCGGTGGGCCAACCGGAGCTGGCACTGGGCAACGCGGTGGGCAGCAGCATCGTCAACCTGGGCGTGACCCTGGCGGTGGCGGCCATGGCTGCGCCCCTGCTGCTGCGCGCGCGCCTGCAGACGGTGCTGTGGTGGTCGCTGCTGGCGGCGGGTGTGCTGCTGATCCTGTTCGGGCTTGATGGCGGCCTGGCACGTTGGGAAGGCGGCATACTGCTGGCCGGTTTCATCGTGGTGCAGGTGCTGCTGCTGCGCCGTGGTCGCAGCGAGAGCGCCGAGGTGCAGGTGGCCATCGCCGAGTCCGCACTGAGCCGCACCAGCCTGCCGTTGAACGTGCTGCGCGTGCTGATTGCCGCGTTGGCGCTGTACTGGGGCGCGCGCCTGGTGGTGGGCGCCGCCGCCGACTTCGGCGCCGCCCTGGGTTGGACCCCACTGCTGGTCGGTCTGCTGCCGGTGGCGATCGGTACCGCACTGCCGGAGGTGGCCACCGCCATCGCCGCCGCGCGTCGCGGGCATGGCGACATGGTGCTGGGCCACGTGCTGGGTTCCAGCGTGGTCAACCTGCTGCTGGTGATCGGTGCGATGGCCGTGCTGCAGCCGCTGGCGCTGCCGGCCTCGTTCGTGCGCCTGGAACTGCCGGCGCTGCTGGCGTTCGCGCTGGTGCTGTACCCGATGCTGCGTGGCGACCTGAAGATCAGTCGTGGTGAAGGCGGGATCCTGCTGGTCGCGTTTGTCGGCTGGTTCGTGCTGGAGCTGCTGCTGGTCGGCGCGGCATGAGGTAGTGCCGGCCGCTGGCCGGCAACCTCACTGCCTCTGACGGAACCCTTGCCACTGCCGGCCAGCGGCCGGCACTACCGGTTCTGCGTGGTTTCTTCTTCCCGCACCGGCTCCGGCGGCGGCAGCTGCTCCTCGGCGGCACGTTCGTTGCCGGGCAGGGTGGGGCGGGTCTCCATCAGCAGCGACAGCGCGGCCTTGGCCATCATGTGCGCGCTGATCGGTGCGGTGATGAACAGGAACACGGTGATCAGCAGCTCGCGCGGCTGCGGGTCCTGGCCGAGGAAGATGTGGTAGCAGACCGAGCACACCAGCACGCAGCCCACGCCCAGCGTGCTGGCCTTGGTCGGCGCGTGCAGGCGCTTGAAGAAGGTCGACAGCTTCACCAGGCCCAGTGCGCCGACCAGGATGAAGAAGCAGCCGAACAGCAGCAGGATCGACAGGCCGATCTGGATCGCGGTGATCATTCGACGATGTCCCGGCGCAGCACGAACTTGCTCAGCACCACGGTGCTGCCGAAGCCGAGCATGGCGATGATCAGCGCCGCCTCGAAGTAGATCGGCGAATTGAGATACATGCCGAATAGCATCAGCTCGGCGATCGCGGTCACCGACAGGGTGTCCAGCGCAAGGATGCGGTCGGGCACGGTCGGCCCGCGCAGCAGGCGCCAGGTAGCCAGCAGCATGGCCAGGCCGACCACGTGCATGCACACCACTAGGGTGGTCTGGATGACTTCAAAACCGGTCATGGGAAGATCTCCATCAACGGCGCCTCGTAACGGCGCTTGATCGTATCGATCAGGTCCTGTGGGTCCTCCAGGTGCAGCACGTGCACCAGCAGGAACTTGCGGTCGTCGCTGAGCGCGGCCGAGACCGTGCCCGGGGTCAGGGTGATCATGCTGGTCAGCGCGGCGATGCCGTGGATGTTGGCGATGTCCAGCGGCAGCCAGATGAAACCCGGGTGGATGTTCTTTTCCGGGCCCAGCACCTGCAGGGCGACGCGGATGTTGGACATCAGGATGTCCCACAGGGTCACGCACACCAGCCTGGGCAGTGGCCGCAGGGTGCCGATACGGGCGAACTCGCGGTCCAGGCGCGCGGCGAACAGCGGCACCACCACGCCCAGCAGCAGCCCCAGCACGATCTGGCCGAGGGTGAAGCTGTCGGACATCAGCAGCCAGAACGCCACCACCATGATGCTGAGCATCGGCGAGGGAATCAGGCGACGGAACAGGGAGCGCTGGGCGGTCATGGCTGGCGGATCTCCGGCGTGGTCGCACGCAGTTGCTGCACGTACTCGCTGGGTTGCAGCAGCTGTGCGGCGGTGGCGTCGGTGTAGCGCATCAACGGTGCCGCGGCCACGGTCATGCCGATGCCGTAGGCCAGCAGCAGGCAGGCGGCGTAGAGTTCTACCCGGCGCAGGGGAGCCTTGCGCGGCTTCGGTGCATCGGGATCGACCGGCGGCACGCGCCAGAACAGGCGGATGCCGCCGCGGGTCAGGCCCATGATCACCAGCAGGCTGCTGACCAGCACGGCGGTCCAGACCGGGCCGGTGTACTGCGCCGGCATGCCGGCCAGCAGCGCGGCCTTGGCCAGGAAGCCGGACAGAGGCGGCAGGCCGGCCACCGACACTGCCCCGATCAGGAACAGCACCGCCGGCGTTTCCTTGCCCGGCATCGGCGCCACCACCTCCTTGCGGTCGCTGGCGCCACCACGGCGGCGGCGGATCAGGTCGGCAACCAGGAACAGCGCAGCGGCCACGAAGCTGCTGTGCGGCAGGTAGTACAGGCCGGCCGACAGCACCTGCGGCGTGCCCACCGAGAAGGCGATGAACAGCGTGGCTGCCGACACGATGACCAGGTAGGAAATCAGTACGCGCAGGCGGGTCGCGGCCAGGGCGCCGAGCCCGCCCAGCACCAGCGTTGCCACGCCGGCCCACAGCAGCCAGTCGCGGCCATAGCCGGCCATCGCGCCCGCGTCATCGCCGAACCACAGCATCTGGATGCGCAGCACCGAATACAGGCCGACCTTGGTCATGATCGCGAACAGCGCCGCCACTGCGGCCGGCGCGCGCGAATAGGCTTCCGGCAGCCACAGGTACAGCGGCATCAGCGCGGCCTTGGCGCAGAACACCAGCAGCAACAGGCCCATCGTGGCCTTCACCAGGGTCAGCTGCGTCGCCGGCACCGCAGCAATGCGCTGCGACAGCTCGGCCATGTTCAGCGAACCCAGCGTGGCGTACAGCAGGCCCAGCGCGATCAGGAACAGGGTCGAGGCGGTGACGTTGAACACCACGTAGTGCAGGCCGATGCGCATGCGCAGGCCGCGGCCACCGCTGAGCAGCAGGCCGTAGGAGGCGATCAGCATCACCTCGAAGAACACGAACAGGTTGAAGATGTCGCCGGTCAGGAACGCGCCGTTGAGGCCGACCAGCTGGAACTGGAACAGTGCATGGAAGTGCGGTGCGCGGCGGTCCCAACCCGAGCAGGCGTGCAGCAGGCAGGGAATGGCCAGCAGCAGGGTGGTCAGCAGCATCCATGCCGACAGCCGGTCGGCCACCAGCGCGATGCCCAGCCGCGACGGCCAGTCACCCAGCAGGTAGACGTTGATGTCACCGCCCGCGGTCGACGCGAACAGCAGGCCCACCGCAAGCGCCAGCGCCGACAGTGCAGTCCAGGCCACCGCGCGCTGCACCCTGGGGCCGTAGCGGCGGTGTTCGACGAACAGCGACAGCGCGGCGCCGAGCAGCGGAATCAGGATCGGCAGGATCACCAGATGGTTCATGCGCGATCCTCGTCCTGGCGCGCCGATGCGCTCTCATCCTGCAGGTCGTCGTCGGGCTCGTGGGCGTCCACATGGTCGCTGTGGTTGTCGCTGCGGCTACGCATGGCCAGCACGATGCTCACTGCGGTCATCGCGAAGGCGATCACGATCGCGGTCAGCACCAGTGCCTGCGGCAGCGGGTCGGTGTAGTTGCCCAGGTGGCTGTCCACGCCCTCCTGCAGCACCGGCGCCTTGCCCAGCACCACGCGGCCACCGGCGAAGATCAGCAGGTTGGTGGCGTAGGACAGGAAGGTCATGCCGAGGATCACGTCGAAGCTGCGCGCACGCAGCAGCAGGTAGATGCCGATGGCGGTCAGCACGCCGATCGCGGTAGCCAGGGCCAGTTCCATCAGTGCATCTCCCCGGTGCGGGCCGAACGGCGTTGCAGGTCGATCTCACCCTTGCGGGCAGCGCGGGTACGCGACGGCTTGATCGTGCCCATCATCGACAGCATCAGCATGGCGCCGCCGAACACCACCAGATACACGCCGATGTCAAAACCGATCGCGCTGGCCAGCGGCACGTCGCCGATCAATGGCAGATGCAGGTCGAGGTGGCCACTGGTCAGGAACGGCACGCCGAACAGCATCGAGGCGCTGCCGCTGAGCAGGGCGATCAGCAGGCCCATGCCGATGCAGCGGATGTAGTCGAAGCCGAAGCGCGATTCCACCGACGCGGTGCCCTGGATCACGTACTGGATCAGCAGCGGCACCGCCAGCACCAGGCCGGCGATGAAGCCGCCGCCCGGTGCGTTGTGGCCGCGCAGGAACAGGAAGATCGACACGGTCAGCGTCAGCGGGAACATGATCTGCGCCAGGTCGGCCGGCACCGGCAGCTTGATCGGCGGGCCGGGCATGATCTGTTCCGGTGCCATCCGCGTGCGCCGCAGCAGTGCGTGCACCACCAGCGCGGCGATGCCGAACACGGTGATCTCGCCGAAGGTATCGAAGCCGCGGAAGTCGACCAGGATCACATTGACCACGTTCTGGCCGTAGGCCTCGGGCAACGCACGGGCGAGCAGTTCGCCGGCCATGGTGTTCGGCGGCAGGGTCATCGCCGAATAGGCCAGCGCACCCAGCCCGGCGCCGGCGATGATCGCGATCACCGCATCGCGGCGCTTGCGCCAGCGCGGACGTTCCGGCCCGGACTGCGCGGGCAGGTAGTTCATGCCCAGCAGCATCAGCACCAGGGTCACCATCTCCACGAGCAGCTGGGTCAGGGCCAGGTCGGGTGCGGATAGGAACACGAAGGTCAGCGCCACCATCAGGCCGACGCCGCCGACCAGCAGCACCGCCAGCAGGCGCTGCTTGTAGATGCGCAGGGTGGCCACCGCGCAGGCCATCATCACCAGCCACAGCGCCCAGCCCAGCAGCGGCATCGGCTGTGGCGCGGTCCAGTTTGGCGACGCCGGATTTGCCACGAATGGCGCGGCGGCAACTGCGATCGCCACCAGCACCAGGCCCAGCAGCATGCGCTGCAGGCTGCCGTTGGCGATGCCGTTGGTCAGGCGCATGGCCAGTGCGGACACGGCATCCAGCTGTGCATGGAACACATTGCGGCCAGTGCTGACGTTGGTCACGGCATGCAGGTTGATCAGCTTGCGCAGGCCGAAGTACAGCGCCACGCCGCCGATCACGCCGATCGCGCTCATTGCCAGCGGCAGGTTGAAGCCGTGCCATACCGCCAGACTGTACTCGGGCATGGCGCTGCCGAGGATCGACGCCGCAGCGGCATGCAGCACCGGTGCCACGGTCAGTGCCGGGGCGATGCCAACTGCCACGCAGATCACCACCAGCAGTTCCACCGGTACCTTCATCCAGCGCGGCGGCTCATGCGGCACGCGATCCAGGTCGTGCGGGCCGGGGCCAAAGAAGGTGTCGTGCACGAAGCGCAGGCTGTAGGCCACCCCGAATACGCCAGCCAGCAATGCGGCGATCGACACCGCCGTGCGCATGATTCCCGGGCCTCCGGCCGTGATCGCCTCGGCAAACAGCATTTCCTTGGACAGGAAGCCGTTGAGCAGCGGGATGCCGGCCATCGCCAGCGAGGCGATGATCGCCAGCGCGCTGGTGAACGGCATCAGCCTGCGCAGGCCGCCCAGCTTGCGCATGTCGCGGGTGCCGGTCTCATGGTCGATGATGCCAGCGGCCATGAACAGCGAGGCCTTGAAGGTGGCGTGGTTGAGGATGTGGAACACACCGGCCACCACCGCCATCGGCGTGGACAGGCCGAACAGCAGGGTGATCAGGCCCAGATGGGAAATGGTCGAATAAGCCAGCAGGCCTTTCAGATCGTGCTGGAAGATCGCGTTCCAGGCGCCGATCAACAGGGTGATCGCACCGATGCCGCTGACCGTGTAGAAGAACAGGTCGCTGCCGGCCAGCGCTGGATGCAGGCGCGCCAGCAGGAACACACCGGCCTTCACCATGGTGGCCGAGTGCAGGTAGGCAGAGACCGGAGTGGGCGCGGCCATCGCGTGCGGCAGCCAGAAATGGAACGGGAACTGCGCGCTCTTGGTGAAGATGCCCGCCAGCACCAGGAACAGCGCGTACGGGTACAGCGCGCTGGCGCGGATCTGCTCGCCGGCGGCCAGCACCACGTCCAGGTCGAAGCTGCCGACGATGCGCCCGATCAGCAGTACGCCACCGAGCAGCGCAAGGCCGCCGCCGCCAGTGATCACCAGCGCCATCCGCGCGCCCTCGCGGGCGTCCTGGCGGTGCGACCAGAAACCGATCAGCAGGAACGAGCTGATGCTGGTCATTTCCCAGAAGATCATCAGCAACAGCAGGTTGCCCGACAGCACCATGCCCAGCATGGCGCCCATGAACAGCAGCAGGTAGCAGTAGAAGCGGTGCGCGTTGTCCTGCTGGCTCAGGTAGTAGCGCGCGTACAGCACCACCAGCGCGCCGATGCCCAGCACCAGCCCGGCGAACATCCACGCCAGCCCGTCCAGGCGCAGGGTGAAGTCCAGGCCGATCTGCGGCAGCCAAGGGACCATCGTCCGCACCACCTGGCCGTCGAGTACGGACGGGGTCAGCCAGCCGAGGATGGCCAGTCCGCCCAACGGCGCCAGCGCCGCCAGCCAGGCAGCAGTCGAGCGCGAACTACGGGGGAAGGCCGCAACAGCCGCTGCCATCAGGAACGGCAGGGCCAGCAGCAGGGGCAGGCTGGGGAGCATGCAGGGAATCCATGATTCACGAGCAGGTCAGGGAGGATAACAGGCTGCGAAATGTCGCTGAAACCCATCGAACAGCGATCAATTGCATGTAACGTCCGCTGATTCATATTTTCTGCGACGCAACATCGCGTTCCTGCAGTCCCTCCCCGGTTGCCCTCGGGGGACGCCCTACGCCCACGCAGGGAGACCGCAGGCCCTGTCGCACAGGGGCTGCCGTCGACGGGCGGGAAGTGGGGAGCGGATCACCGGCGCAGGCTGGCAGGGCCGTCGTGGAGTGCGGGTGATGGAATCTGCCCGTTCAGGAAACGAGGGGCGCCGTCGGCCCTGGGCAGGTCAGTAGCGCCAGTCGAGCTTGCGGTAGAACTTGGCCATCACCCAGGCCGGGCCGATCAGCAGGTAGGTCAGGTCGGTCAGGAAGCTGGGCTTGCGGCCCTCGAACTTGTGGCCGATGAACTGCGCGATCCAGGCCACCACGAACACGCCCACCGCCAGCCAGAACAGGTTGTGCAGGCCGATTTCGGCCTCCAGCAGGCGGCACAGGCAGCCGAACACGAAGAACTGGATGAGCATGCCAATGCCCAGCGGGCGCGACAGTTTGTTGTAGAAGCACCAGGCGCTGAACATCGCGAACGCCGACCAGATGCCATACTGGAACCAGGTGATCAGCGGCGGCAGGCACCACAGCAGGGCCACCACCGACCACAGGATCGCCGGGACCGCCACCACGTGGATGCGCTGGTTGATCACATTGCGGTGGTCGTCGGAGTAGCTGGCGAAATAGCGGTCGATCGGCCGCGCAAGCTCGGTGGATGTCTGCATGCTGCGTTGCTTCCTCGGACAACGGTAGTGCCTCGGCATACTTGGCGCGGGTGCGCTC
>NZ_JAPTFQ010000102.1:0-13958 GCF_030985535.1 Stenotrophomonas sp. Sm2128 | reverse complement strand
TCCCCGCACTACCCACCCTCCCGGCCAGCCCCCGGGAAACCAGCTTTCCGCGAACAACCAAACCACCACGAGGGGCTGCGCCGTTGGCGGGAATCCCCCACGGATTCGTTAGCCGGAAGTTAAAGATCCGTAAGCATTCTGCTGCGATCCCGCAGTCATCTGCATGCAACCGATCGTCATTAGCCTTCGTGACGTTCCAGTCAGGTTCGACGCGGTAAGCTCTCCCTCGATGAGCTCGCAGCATCGTTCATCGAGTGCAGTACGCAGTAGCAATTTGGAGGAATACATCACATGGCAATCGTTCTTTATGTCGGTGGTAGCAAGGATGGCGAGAAGGGCGTGGTGCCCTACGGCTTCAGCAAATCCCGCGCCGACACCGCGCTGGGGCCGGAGTTCTACACGGAGCGGTTCATGGAACTGCAGGGTGTCGGCAAGGTCCGCCTGATGGCCCTGGAAGGCATGCGTGACGAGATCGTCATGCAGCGCGCCGCGCGCCACTACCGCTGACCTTCGCAACACGCGGCAGGGCGCGCCCACCATCGCGCGCCCGCGCCGGCATCCCAGCCCAGGGCCAGTCCGAGCCCTCTCTCCGCCAGGATGCCGGCGTCCACTCCGGCCCCGCCGCTGAACCTCGCCCCCTGTCAATGCCTTGTCCGGCTCCGTCGTGGATTGCCAGAATGGGATCTTCCCGTACCGCGGCACAGACCTGAAGCAATGCACGACGCCAAGAACGCCCAGAGCGCGCTCGCCCAGCAGATCGCCCAGACCATCGCCGACGAGATCGGTGCCCAGTCCGCCCAGGTGCGCGCCGCCGTCGGCCTGCTCGACGAGGGCGCCAGCGTTCCGTTCATCGCGCGCTACCGCAAGGAAGTGACCGGGGGCCTGGACGACACCCAGCTGCGCAATCTGGAAACCCGGCTGACCTACCTGCGCGAGCTGGAGGAGCGCCGTGCGGCGGTGCTGGCCAGCATCGGCGAGCAGGGCAAGCTCAGCGACGAGCTGCGCAACGACATCCTGGCCGCCGACACCAAGAGCCGGCTGGAAGACCTGTACCTGCCGTACAAGCCCAAGCGCCGTACCCGCGCCCAGATCGCCCGCGAGGCCGGTCTGGAGCCGCTGGCCGATGGACTGCTGGCCGACCCCACGCAGGATCCGCAGGCCTTCGCCGCCGCCTTCGTCAACACCGACAAGGGCGTGGCCGACACCAAGGCCGCGCTGGAAGGTGCGCGCGCGATCCTGATGGAGCGTTGGGGCGAGGACGCCGCGCTGGTCGGCGAGCTGCGCACCTGGCTGGGAGAGACCGGCGTGATCCGTGCCCGCGTGGCCGAGGGCAAGGAAACCGAAGGCGCCAAGTACCGCGACTATTTCGAACATGCCGAATCTCTGGCGAAGATTCCTTCGCACCGGTTGCTGGCGCTGTTCCGCGCGCGCCGCGAAGAGATCCTGTTCCTGGAACTGGACCCGGGCAGCGATGCCGAGGCCGGCCACCAGTACGCCGAAGGCCGCGTGGCGCGCAGGGCCGGCATCGCCGACCGGGGCCGCGCCGCCGATCGCTGGCTGCTGGACGCCTGCCGCCTGACCTGGCGCGCCAAGCTGCACACCCATCTGCTGCTGGACCTGTTCAACCAGGCCCGCGAGAAGGCCGAGTCTGAGGCCATCGCGGTGTTCGGCGACAACCTGAAGGATCTGCTGCTGGCCGCACCGGCGGGCCCGAAGACCGTGCTTGGGCTGGACCCGGGCATCCGCACCGGCTGCAAGATCGCCGTGGTCGATGCCACAGGCAAGCTGGTGGCCACCGACACCATCTACCCGCATGAGCCACGTCGCCAGTGGGACCAGTCGGTGCAGACGATCAAGCAACTGTGCGCCAAGCACAACGTTGAACTGATCGCGATCGGCAACGGCACCGCCAGCCGCGAAACCGACAAGCTGGCCGGCGAAGCGATCAAGGCTGCCGCCAACCCGAAGCTGCAGAAGGTCGTGGTCAGCGAGGCGGGCGCCTCGGTGTACTCGGCCTCCGAGTTCGCGGCCAAGGAGTTCCCGGGGCTGGACGTGTCGCTGCGTGGCGCGGTGTCGATCGCGCGTCGCCTGCAGGACCCGCTGGCCGAACTGGTCAAGATCGAACCCAAGGCGATCGGTGTCGGCCAGTACCAGCACGATGTGGACCAGTACCGGCTGGCACGGGCGCTGGATGCGCGCGTGGAGGACTGCGTGAACGCTGTGGGCGTGTACGTGAACACCGCATCGGCCGCGCTGCTGTCGCGGGTGTCCGGCCTGTCGGCCACGGTGGCCGAGAACATCGTGCGCCATCGTGACGAGAACGGCCCGTTCAAGCGCCGCAAGGATCTGCTGAAGGTCGCGCGCCTGGGCGAGAAGACCTTCGAACAGTGCGCCGGCTTCCTGCGCATCGCCGACGGCGACCAGCCGCTGGATGCTTCGGCGGTGCACCCCGAAGCCTATCCGGTGGTCGAGCGCATCGTGGCCAGCACCGCACGCCCGATCAAGGCGCTGATCGGTGATGGCAGCTTCCTGCGTGGCCTGAAGGCCGAGCAGTTCACCGATGACACCTTCGGCTTGCCGACCGTGCGCGACATCCTGAAGGAACTGGAGAAGCCGGGCCGCGACCCGCGTCCGGAGTTCAAGGCTGCGCGCTTCGCCGAAGGCGTCGAGGACATCAAGGACCTGCGCGAGGGCATGGTGCTGGAAGGCGTGGTGAGCAACGTGGCGGCCTTCGGTGCCTTCGTCGATATCGGCGTGCACCAGGACGGCCTGATCCACATTTCGGCGCTGTCCGACACCTTCGTGAAGGACCCGCGTGACGTGGTCAAGGCTGGCGATATCGTCAAGGTGAAGGTGCTGGAGGTGGACGTGGCGCGCAAGCGCATTGCCCTGACCCGGCGTCTGGACGATACCCCCGGGCAGGCCACCAGCCGCCCGGGCCAGCGTGATGAGCGCGGCCATGGGCAGGGTCCGCGCCGGGATGCAGGCGGCCAGAACCGCGGGCCGATCCGGGGCCAGGGCAATGGCGGCCGTCCCGCCGCGTCCGCGCCCCCGGCCAACAACGCCCTGGCCGAGGCCTTCGCCCGCGCCAAGCGTAGTTGAGGACCGTGTTCCCCGTCACGCTTGATTCGTGGCGGGGGACTTGTCGATTTTCCCCGTGATTGCGCACACTTGCGCTTGAGGGGAGGCGTCCGGCCACCCCGCTGTCGCTGGGGAGGGCCATGACGCCAGCAGGACCCGTCGTCTTCGTTGAGGTCTGCAGCGTCGCGCTGCGGCCGCTGCCTGCCTGCGCGGGCCGGGGGCAGCGGTGATGGCGGGCCAGGGCACCAACGGCAACGGGTTGCTGGAGCGCCGCCTGCAGGCGCTGGCCGAAGAGCGTCGGCGGCTGGCGATGATCATCGATGGCACCGCCGCGGGCACCTGGGAATGGAACGTGCAGAACGGCGAGATGCGGGTCAACGCGCGCTGGGCCGAGATTGTCGGTTACCGCCTGGAAGAGCTGGAGCCGGTCTGCCAGAAGACCTTCCTGAAGCTGGTCCATCCCGATGACATAGCGCTGTCGGACGCGGCACTGGACGAGCATTTCGAGGGGCGCACCGACAACTACGCGTGCCTGCTGCGGATGCGCCACAAGAATGGCCAGTGGATATGGATCCAGGACCGTGGCCGCGTCTTCGAATGGGACGCGCAGGGCAAACCATTGTGGATGGCCGGTGCGCATGCCGACGTGACCGAGCTGCAGCAGGCCCGACAGGATGCGGCCGAAACACGGCAACGCCTGCAGGCCGTGGTCGATGCCTCCGACGAGGTGGCGGTGATCGCCACCGATATCGATGGCACCATCACCCTGTTCAACACGGGCGCGCAACGCCTGCTGGGCTACAGCGCGGCGGATGTGGTCGGCCAGCGCCGGCTGGATGCCTTCCACGATCCGCAGGAACTGAATGCCTGGCTGCGACCGCTGGCCGATGCCGATGGCCAACTGCCAGATGTGTTCGAGGCACTCAGTGCGCGTGCCGATGGCCAGACCTATTCGCGGCAATGGACGCTGCTGCGCAAGGACGGCCAGCCACGCCAGGTACGCCTCTCGATCAGCCGCATGGACGGTGCCGACGGTGTACGCATCGGCTATGTCGGGATGGCCATCGACATCACCGAGATCCTGCAGGCGAGGGCCGAAGCGCGCTTGTCCGCGGAGAAGTTCGCCGGTGCGTTCACCTCGGCTGCGCTGGGCATGGCGCTGGTGTCACTGGAAGGGCGATGGCTGGACGTCAACGATGCGCTGTGCCGGATCCTCGGCTATCCGCGGGAAGAGCTGCTGCAGGTGGATTTCCAGCGTCTCACCCATCCTGATGACCTGCAGACCGACCTGGCCCTGGTGCAGGACCTGCTGGCCGGGCGTCGCAGCCACTACCACCTGGAAAAGCGCTATCTCGATCGCGATGGCAAGGTCATCTGGGCCCGATTGTCGGTCTCGCTGGTGCGCAACGAGCATGGCGAGCCGTTGCATTTCGTGTCGCAGATCCAGGACATCACCGCCCAGCGCAGCAGCGAGCAGCGGCTTTTCGAGAGCGAACAGCGCAGCCGCATCACCCTGGATGCCGTGGCCGACCTGGTGCTGAGCGTCAGCCTCGATGGCCGTATCGATTACGCCAATGCCGCTGCAGTACGCATGTTGGCCGGCGATGGCGCGTTGTCGCTGGCCGGACACAAGGTGCAGGATGTGCTGGCGCTGACCACCGAATACGCGCCGGGTTCGGTGCTGGACGTGTCGGTACTGCTGGATCCGGACAGCAATGCGGTCGACCTGCATGCCGACCTGCTGCTGCGCCTGGGTGCCGCCACGGTGCCGGTGGACCTGACCCGCGCCTGGTTGCGCGATGACGAGGGCCACGTGCGAGGCGCGGTCTGGGTGCTGCGCGACGATACCCAGCAGCGTGCCCGCCAGCGCGAGGCGCGTCATCTGGCCGAGATCGATCCGCTGACCGAACTGAGCAACCGCCGTGGCTTCGAGGTGCATCTGCAGCAGGCGATCACCCGTGTTGAACGTACCGGCCAGGCCGCGTCGCTGATGTACATCGATCTGGATCGGTTCAAGCCGATCAACGATACCTGGGGCCATCTGGCTGGCGATGCGGTGCTCTGGGCGGTGGCCAGCGTTCTGCGTCACGGGGTGCGCGATTCGGATGTGGTGGCGCGGCTGGGCGGCGATGAGTTCGCGGTGATCCTGTCCGGTTGCACGCCGCGTCGTGCAGCGCGCATTGGCGGCGAGCTGCTGCACACCCTGGCGTCGCTGTCGATTCCGTGGGACCAGGACCGGTTGCGGGTAGGGGCCAGCATCGGCATCGCGCCGCTGGCCGGAGGGATGAGCGTGGACCAGGCGGTGGCTGCGGCCGATGCCCAGTGTTACCGGGCCAAGGCGATGGGTCGCAACAACGTGCAGGTGCAGGGCGAGGCCAGTGAGCTGCCGGGCGATGATTCCGAGGTCGTCGAGGGCTGATCTCAGCCTGTGAGAGGGCGGGCGCAAATACTGCGCGCACATCCTCTCTTACAGGTGATTCCATGAATGTCTGCAACCCGATGGCGGTGCGTGCCTACGCCCCGGCGATGGTTGGCTGGTGCCTGGCCCTGGCGGCCGGGCTCCGGCTGGAGGAGGTGCGTGAGGACCGTCTCGCCCAGGCAATGTTGCCGGTGCTGCAGGCGAGCGTGGTGGCGCTGCTGGCCCTCACCCTGGCGTGCACGGTGGCGGCCAGCCTGGTGCTGTGGCGGCATAGGCGCCGGGATCACCGTCGCTTTGATGCCGGCACTACAGAGGCGCAGCATCCATCAGCAGGAACCGGCATGGCGCGCGCTGGAAGGCATTGATCTGCGGCACCAGCCGCTGGAAATGTTCGCTGGCGCAGTGGATGTCCAGGGCGGCGCGGTTGGGCCATTGCTCGATGAAGACGAAGTGCCCGGGATCCTTCTGGTCCACGAACAGTTCATAGCCGAGGCAGAGCGGCTCGCGCTGCGTGCACGCGACCAGTTCCCGGTACAGCGGAAGCACGGTGTCCACGGCATCGGGATGGATGAAGTCTTCGGCGATGACCTTGAGCATGCAGGCACCTCTGGATGGGGCCCTGCAGGATAGTGCCGGTGGGTGGCCGGCACCCATCCCGTCAACGCAATACTGCGTCCGCACTGACCAGCTGCACATCGTGCATCTGGTTGAGGTAGGCCTCGTAGTAGCCCTTGTGTGAGGCACCGACGATGGTCAGCATGCGGGTGCCCGGGTGCTGGCCGAGCACGTCGCGCATGTTGGCGACCATGCGCAGGTTGCGGGTTTCCCAGTAGCCCACGTAGTTGCGGCCGAAGCCTTCCGGCGAGGGTTCGACGAGCGTCGCGCCGAAATCGCTGTTGAAGGCCAGCATCGCGGCCTCGGGTGCGTTGTAGGCGCGATACATCGCGAGCAGCCCATCCGGTTGAGCAAGATTGGCTTCCAGTCGTTCATCGGCCGCCCTGCGCGCTTTGACGAAGGAATTGTCCCAGGCACCGCGTATGGCGGCAGCGTAGGCCTTCTGCTGCGATTCCGGTGTAGGCGAATCCGCAGTGTGGTCGTCGACCGCCCACAGCCGCTCCAGCCCCAGGCGCGCGGCGAGGACGCCGGCCACCAGGCCGGCCTCGTTGCGGCGTGCCATGCGCGTGTCGAGGAACTGCACCAGCTCCGGTGTCAGGCTGTCCGAGGCACGTCGCTCTTCCCTGGGCAGCCGCAGCCATTGGACGACTGCCGAGCTGCTCTCGCCCGCAGCCAGGAACACTGCGGCCAATCGGCGTCGCTGGGCGGCGGTTGGCGCCTTCGGCCAATCCGCAAGCAGGCGTTCCATCTCCACGTTGGCGCTGGGCACGTCCAGGCCGGTGGCGGCCTGCGCCGGTGCCGGATCGACGCAGTAGTCGGCTACGCTCTCGGCGTAGCGGGCCGGATTGCGGCGCATGAAGTCACACTGCAGGCCGGACAGGTTCTCCACTGCGATCGCGGTGGGCCGCCAGGCTTCCAGGCGCTGCAGCAGAGGTTCCAGCATCGCCGGCGTGAAGGTCTCCGGCAGGCTGGACAGGTGCGGGCTGCCCAGCACCAGCACTTCGTTCGGGCGCCCTGCGGGCGGTCCCTTCAGCTGGTCCGGGTGGAAGGCCGGTCGATAGGCGGTGTCGTTGGCCAGCGCGCTGCTGCTGCACACGGCCAGGAAGAGAAGGCTGGCAAAGCGAGGGAACATGCGATCTCCATGTCGATGAGCATCCTGCGGGACCTTCATGCTGGTCATATTCTCCTGCCGCGGAATCCCGCATTGGTCATGTAAACCTTTTTGCCTTGAGCTGCATCCTTCTGCTGAGCGATGCTGTACCCAGCGCCCAGGCAATGCAGAACATGACGTCCGACGACTGGACCATCGACAGTCCGCGGCTCTACCTTCGGCCATTCACACCCGGTGACGCCGACGAGGCATTTGCGGGAATCACCCCCGGGCTGACCCGCTACATGTCCTTCGAGCCGCCGCCGTCGAAGGAGGCGTTTGCTGCTGTCTGGCGAACGTGGCTGCCCACCATCGCCGACGGGACCGACATCACGTTCGTGATCCGCAGGCGCGAGGATGGTGTATTCCTTGGCCTGGCAGGCCTGCATCGAGCCCGTGACGCAGAACCCGAACTGGGCATCTGGATCGCAGAAATGATGCATGGGCACGGCTATGGTCGCGAAGCCGTGGCGGCGGTGTGGTCGGCCGCCTCAGGGCGCCTGCGCTGTGCTGCGTTCCGCTATCCGGTGGCCGAGCAGAACCGGTCCAGCCGTTCCCTCGCTGAGTCCCTCGGGGGACTGCCTGTAGCACGTGAGCAGGGCGTGAAGTACACGGCAATCGTCTACCGCATTCCGGCTGCAATGCACGGAGTTGCGACGGACGTCGCGGAATCCCGCTAAAGCGGCTGACGGCATCGCCGATACTCCCTCTGGATCCCGCTCCAGTCACCCGCCGCAGGACCCCAGGCTGCCCCCGATGGGCGGTCCGCGCAGTGTGTTCCGCCGCTCCCAGATGCCGATCGCACCCGCAGCAGACGTTCTTGGCAGTCGCTCGAGAGGTGCCGTTGGCACCTGTAGTCCCTGGCAACTGATGTTGCCGCCGGGCATCCCGCCCGTCGGGTCACAACCGCTTACCGGACACCGAGGATCAGACAATGCTTATTCCAGGCTTCACGGCAGGCGCGCAGGCGCCGGCCGAGCTGCACACCCGTTGGTCGCCGTGGCGTGCGCTGCTTGGCGTACTGGCGCCGCAGCAACGCACCGGCACAGAGAAGGCGATGACCGACCGCACCGAGCTGGAAGCGCAGGTGGCCGCGCTGCATCGCGTGCAGGCCGTCATCGAGTTCGCGCTCGACGGCACCATCCTGCAGGCCAATGACAATTTCCTGCAGGCGATGGGCTACCGGCTGGAGGAGATCCAGGGCAAGCATCATTCCGTGTTCGTCGACCCCGAGCTGGCGCGCAGCGCCGAATACCGCGACTTCTGGGCGCGCTTGGGGCGCGGCGAATACGACGCCGGACAGTACCGCCGCTTCGGCAAGGGCCAGCGCGAGATCTGGATCCAGGCCTCGTACAACCCGGTACTGGACCGCCAGGGGCGGCCGTACAAGGTGGTCAAGTTCGCGACCGACATCACCGCGCAGAAGCTGCAGGCGGCCGACTCGGCGGGGCAACTGGCCGCGATCACCAAGTCGCAGGCGGTGATCGAGTTCAGCATGGATGGCCGCATCCTGTCGGCCAATGACAATTTCCTGGCCGCCACCGGCTACAGCCTGGACGAAGTGCGCGGGCAGCACCATTCGTTGTTTGTCGAGCCCGAGCATCGCAGCAGCATCGAATATCGCCAGTTCTGGGAGAAACTGGGGCGCGGCGAATACGACGCCGGCCAGTATCGGCGCCTTGGCAAAGGCGGGCGTGAGGTCTGGATCCAGGCATCCTACAACCCGATCCTGGACCTCAATGGCAAGCCGTTCAAGGTCGTCAAGTACGCCACCGACATCACCGCGCAGGTGCATGAAAACCAGGCCATGCAGCGCGCGGTGGCGCAGACCCGCGAGGTGGTGGCCGCGGCCAAGCAGGGCGATCTGACCCAGCGCGTGGCCACCGCCGACAAGAATGGCTCGATCGCCGAACTGTGCGAAGGCGTGAATTCGCTGGTCGAGGCGATGGCCGCGATCATCGGCCAGATCAAGTTCGCCGCGGACACCATCGCGGTCGGCGCGACTGAAATCGCACAGGGCAACAGCGACCTCTCGCAGCGCACCGAGCAGCAGGCGGCTTCGCTCGAGGAAACCGCGGTGTCGATGAAGGGCCTGGCCGAGACCGTGCAGCGCACCGCCACCAACGCGCGCCAGGCGAGCCAGCTGGCCGGTGGAGCCGCCGATGTCGCTGCGCGCGGCGGCAGTGTGGTGCATGAGGTGGTCGAGACGATGGCGGTGATCAATGCCTCGTCGCGGCGCATCGTCGACATCATCGGGGTGATCGACGGCATCGCCTTCCAGACCAACATTCTCGCGCTGAACGCAGCGGTGGAGGCGGCGCGTGCCGGTGAACACGGCCGTGGATTTGCCGTGGTTGCCACCGAGATCCGCGAGCTGTCGCAGCGTTCGGCCAGCGCAGCGAAGGAGATCAAGCACCTGATCGATGAGTCGGTTGCCAATGTGGGTGCCGGTACGGCGCAGGTTGAGAGCGCGGGCCGCACCATGGACGAGATCGTGACCAACGTGCGCCGGGTGAGCGACCTGATGACCGAAATCAGCACTGCCTCGCAGCAGCAGAGCGACGACATCCAGCAGATGAACCATGCCGTCGATCTGATCGACCAGGGCACCCAGCAGAACGCGGCCCTGGTCGAGGAGGCGTCGGCGGCAGCACGCAGCATGGAAGAGCAGTCGGCGCAGCTGCTGCAGACGGTGGCCAGCTTCCGCTTGCAGGGCGGTGCCGGGCACCGGCACGGAGCGGCGGCGCTGCATGCGGTCTAGGCGCGGCGACCGGACTGTTCTTCCTTGGTTTCGGTGTCGCCGCGTACGCAGTTGCGACCGGCATGCTTGGCGCGATACAGGGCCTGGTCGGCGCGTTCGACCAGGCCGCGCGGATCGCCGTCTTCGCCGGGTGCCTGCCAGGCCACGCCGATGCTGATGGTGACGGTGGCCACGGGGGCGGGCAGGGCTGCGGCTTCGACCGAAGCGCGCAGCCGTTCGCCCAGGCCCAGGGCGTGGGTGGCATCGGGCGAGGGCAGGGCGGCGATGAACTCTTCGCCGCCATAGCGGGCCAGCAGATCGTCGCCCCGTTGCAGGCAGCCATCGAGGATGCCGGCGACGGCACGCAGGCGCCGATCACCTTCCGGGTGGCCGTAGGTGTCGTTCAGCCGTTTGAAGTGGTCGATGTCGATCATCAGTACCGCCAGGCCCTGGCCTTGGCGGCGCGCGCGGCGGTGGGCGCGATCCAGCGACTCATCGAAGCTGCGCCGGTTGCCCAGTCCGGTCAGCGGATCGCGCCGCGCCAGCGTTTCCAGTTCATCGCGCTGGCGCTGGATCTCGACCTGGCTCAGCACGCTGCGCAGCGCATAGCCGAGCAGGGAGCCGATGAAGCCGACCGTGGCCAGGGTCGGCTGCAGGCGCGCGACCAGAAGCGCCACCAGCATCAGCAGCAAGGGCAGCATCAGTGGTACGCCGGCATCGACGATGCGCCGCAGGCTGCGGGATACCTCCACTGCCGGGTAGCGACGATGGCTGCCCGCCAGGATGGCCAGCAGCACGAACAGTCCACTGATCAGCAGGTCGCCCCAATTGCCGTCGGGCACCTGCGGCTGATAGGTATTGATGTAGAAGGCCAGCAGGAAGTAGCCCAGCGCGTAGATCGTCAGCGTCCGGAAAAAATCGCGGCGGTCCGGGTCGTCCTCGGCCAGGAAACGGATCAGTGCGAAGCAGAACACCAGGCTGTTCTGCACGCCGCTCATGGTGTTCAGGCACTGCGTCCACAAGGCGGTGTTCAGCGGCGCCATCGCCCGCGCATGCAGGTAGTACAGCAGCCAAAGCAGGGCAATGATCCCGAGGTCCACCGCACGGATGTAGCGGTTCCCGCCGCCCGGGCTTGCAGCGACGTAGGTCAGGGGGATCCGGTAGAACACGTACAGGATCAGTGTTGAGGCGGTCATCTGCGCAGGGGCGAGGCCGGCCACATTGCGGTACAGCAGGGCCAGCAGCGCGAGAGAGAACAGGCCGACGGCCGCGCCGAGCAGTCGCCACTGGCAGGCCGCCTGGCTGACACGTGCACGCCGTAAGCAGGCCAGTGCAGCCAGCAGCGGGGCGGTGATCAGCATCAGGTAGGAGCCGACCGGGTCCTGCGGGCCGACAAAGGCAATGACGAGCGCGTGCGTGACGAGAAAAAACAGTGCAGCACGCAACGTCATGCAGTCCCCCACCCCCGGATCCGGCGGGATCACGATAGGCAGATGTACGTGAGGCTGGCAAGAAAAGTGTGCACTGCGTCTAGCGACAACCCTGTCAGCGGTCGCAGTTTTGCGTCAGCACGGTGACACCGGAGCGGCTATATGGGCCTGCATCGCCCGAAAAGCAAAAGGCCAGGTCATGGACCTGGCCTTTGATGCTGTGGTGCCGGTGAAAGGACTCGAACCTTCATGGGGTCACCCCCGGCTGATTTTGAGTCAGCTGCGTATACCATTCCGCCACACCGGCAGGCAGCGTGTGAGTGTAACCGAGGAGGGCAGGGCTTTCATAGGGGCAAGGCAGATCGAGGCGTTTCCTGTCGGCATCGGCTCTGCGATGGCTATACTGCGCCGGCTTGAATGCCTCCAGGAGCCATAGCCGATGACAGTGTTGCAGGACCTGAGGGTGCTGGTGGTCGAGAACGACGAGATGAGCGCGGCCTTGCTGCAGATGCAGCTGGTGCATGCCGGCGCGACCGTGGTCGGGTTGGCGGCGAGCGTGGCTGAAGCATTGCGCGTGCTGGAAGACTCGGTCCCCGATGTGGCCCTGCTGGACTATCGCCTGGCCCGCAACGAGACCAGCGAGCCGGTGGCGGCAGCATTGTCGGCGCGAGGCGTACCGTTCGTGCTTGCCACCGGAATGCTGGCTGAGCAGCTGCCCGAGTCTATGCTGTCCGGAGTACTGCTGGTCAAGCCGTATCTGTCGGCGGATCTGACCCGGGCGCTGAGCCGTGCGGTGGGCCGTTCCAGCGCAACGGCGTGAGAACGGCGCTTCAGCCGGCCTCCTCGTACAGGTAACGGATGTCCTCGCGGTCGTCGAGGATGCTGTACTGCCCGGCCAGGTTGTCCGGATCGGGGTTGAGCCACGCATCGAGATGCTCCCTGCGGATCGGTATCACGCCGCGATCGTGACCTGCCGCGGCGACATCGCGTGGCGGGGTGTCGGTGATCGTGGCGAATGAGAGCAGGCGTCCTTCCGGTCCCTCCCATTCCGCCCAAAGGCAGGCCAGAAGCAGGTCGCGGGGCGGGTCGGGGCGAAACTCCAGCACCACATCCTGTTCCTTTTCACTGGCGCCAAGCGCGCGCCCTGCGATCGCGTGGCGTGGTACGTGCTCATAGAACGCCTGCACCACGACAACGCCGTGGCGAAGGCCGAACGCGCCGCGCCAATAGCCTTCCAGGCTGTCGCGTCGTGCGTTGTAGGTGCCGGGGTAGAGCACGTCGTTGCGTGCCGGCTTGTCCGGCAGCCGGCATTGGTAGCGCATCGGCTTGATCACCCGTCGGCCGCTCTCGCTGACCATCACCGGCGCGTAGGTGCCGGGAAAAATGCGGTTGTCGCGCGGCAGTAGTTGTACCCGGTGCAGGTCCTCAAGCCGGGCCTGGGCGCGCTCGATGCGGTTGCCGGCCACGCGCAGGTCGTTGCGTGCCTTCTGGGTAGGGCGGGTGGCGAGCGTCGCGTGGGCGATATCGCGGCGCTCGCGTTGGCGGGCCAGCTCCGCCTCCAGAGCCTGGTGTTCCTGCGCATGCCACTGCTGGATCTTCGCGACGATGTCGCGACCCTGTTCGGTGCGCGCGCCGGCAAAGCCGTCGTCCATGGCCTTGGGGGTTTTCGGCCGCTTCTTGCCGGGATCGTGCGCGTACAGTTCAGCGAACTCCTCCAGCGACAGGATGGCACCGAACTCGCGGACCAGCTTGGCGTAGTCAGCGCGGATCAGGGCGGAATAGCACATGGGAACTCTGCAGGCCTGGGTCGCAGTCGTTGCGACGTGGATGCGGCAGGATAGCCCGACCTACAGGGAGATACCGCATGAATGATTCCGTCAGCTGCCAGTTCCGCGAGGCTGTCCCCACGGTCGAAGACTATTGCCAGCTGCGTGTGCTGGCGGGCCTCAGTGCCAAGAGCCAGGAGGCGGCGGCACGCGCGCTGCCCAATACCCTGTATGGCGTGTGCGCCTACCAGGGCAATGAGCTGGTAGCGATGGGCCGCATCGTCGGCGATGGTGGGTGCCACCTGCAGGTCTGCGACATCGCGGTGCTGCCGCGCCTGCAGGGGCAGGGCCTGGGCAAGGAGGTGATGCGTCGCCTGGATGGCTGGATGCAGGCGAACCTGCCGCCCTCTGCATACGTCAGCCTTCTGGCCGATGGTGAAGCGCACCGGTTGTACGCGCAGTTTGGTTTCGCACCCACCGCTCCTGCATCGATCGGGATGTATCGCCGGTTCTGAGGTGTGTTCAGGCTGAGGCCATCCATGCGTGGCATGGATCTACTGGGCTAACCGGCCGCCGGATCCATCCCGGCTCCGCAGTAGATCCACTCCCTGCGTGGACAGGGCCTTCCCGGGAATCTCAGGCAAAGAAAAACCCCGGCTGGAGCCAGGGTTTTCAAGAATTGGCGTCCCCACGGGGATTCGAACCCCGGTCGCCACCGTGAAAGGGTGATGTCCTAGGCCTCTAGACGATGGGGACG
>NZ_JAPTFQ010000101.1:0-14120 GCF_030985535.1 Stenotrophomonas sp. Sm2128 | reverse complement strand
GGCCGGCACTACCATCGATGGTGCTCTGTGCGCCGGAACGCAATCTGCGCTGCGCTTCGCCCTTGCTTTGGTAGTGCCGGCCGCTGGCCGGCATCACAACCAGACCGACCATGCATATGGATACTCGCCAATCTGCCCAGCAAGACCGGCGCGCACCGGATTCCCCAGGATGTACAGCGCTTGCTGCGCCAGCGACTCCTCGGCCCTCACGGCATGATCAAAGTAGCCAGACTGCCAGACCGTACATCCACGCCCCACCAGGCGATTCAGGGCGAGCGCGCTCGACGATTTCATCCGGGCGCGATGTCGGGAAGGTGAGCTGCGCGCAGCTCGAACATCCAGTGGACGTGATCCGGCATGACGACCCATGCGTGTGACTGTACGAGCCCGCGCTGTTCGATGTAGTGGAACTGGTCGATTACACATGCTGCTGCAGCTTCGCTTTCAAAGAGCCGGCGGCGCTGGTGTGTCGTGGTTGTCAGAACGTAGGACTGACCGATGATCGAGTGACGGCCCAGACGGAGGCGATGGCTGCTCATGCGCCATGATGGGTCGATCATTGGGCGTTGGCTGTCGGGCCATGCCTCGATGGAGGTTGGGAGATGTCTGAAGTTGAATGAGGTTGCCGGCCAGCGGCCGGCACTACCGGGGCTATGGATTGCCGGCCAGCGGCCGGCACTACCGGGACTATGGATTGCCGGCCAGCGGCCGGCACTACCGGGACTATGGATTGCCGGCCAGCGGCCGGCACTACCATTGCCGGCAGGCGGCGGTCGGGGCTCAGCCGCGCAGGGTGGCGCCGCCGTCCACGTACAGGTCGCTCATCGCCACGTGCCCGGCCTGTTCGGAGAGCAGGAACATCACCGAGTGCGCAATGTCCTCGGGGGTGGCCAGCTTGCGCAGTGGAATGCCGGCCTTGTAGGTCTCCAGGCTGCCGGCGATTACCCGCTCGGCACCGCGCTCGTCCTGCCACATGCCGGTCTGCATCGGGGTCAACGTGGACCCCGGGGCGACGATGTTGCAGCGGATGCCCAGCGGCGCCAGCTCCAGCCCGAGGCAGCGGGTGAACATGGTGGCGGCGGCCTTGGACGCGGCATAGGCGGCCATGCCGTGCCGCGGCACGCCGGCGGCATTCGAACTGACGGTAATGATCGCGCCCCGCTGGCGCGGCGACATCACCCGCGCCAAGGCACGCCCAACGTGGAATACGCCATCGGCGTTGACCGCGAACACTCGGCGCCAGTCGGCGTCGCCGGTCTCGGCGACGCTGCCCACGTGCAGCACGCCGGCCACGCTGGCCGCCAGCGTGATCGGCCCGATGCTGGATTCGACCTGATCCACCAGGGCGTCCACCGCTGCGCTGTCGGTCACGTCGAGTGCGAACGACGTCACCCGGGTATCGGCCACGCGCGGCGCCTCGCGATCAGTCGCCACCACGGTGCACCCGGCCTCGACCAACAGCCGTACCAGTGCCTCGCCGATGCCACCGGAGGCACCGGTCACCAATGCCACGCGGCCTTGAAAACCGGTCAACTGCATGTTGCGATCTCCTCTTGCTCGTCCCATTGGCGCAGCCGCGCCGACAACCATGGCGCCAGCTGCGCCACGGCATCGCGGCCGGTCAGTTCGGCGTGCAGGAACGGCAGTTCCAGCGCCTGCACCTTGCGCGCATGGGTCCGCCACAACGCCGACTGCAGCTGCGGCCGCGCCTGATGATCCCGGCCCGCACGCACGTGCACCAGCGTGCCGTCGAACGGTTGATGAACATGTTCGCGGATCAGTCGATTGGTGCCGGTCACCGCGCGCACCACGCCATCGAGCACCACATCCGGTAAGCTGCCGAGTGCACTACCGCCACGTCGCAGGAACGCCAGAATGCGTTCACGGCTGTCCAGTTCCGGATGCGCATCCGGGTCATGACCGGCAATCGCCAGCAGTGCCCGCAATGCAGCGATGGCATCGGGTTCCGGCTCGGCCCGCCAGCACTCGCTGGGATAAGCGTCCAGCAGCACCAGCTCGCCAACCTCGCGCCCGATCTCGTGGAGGCGCACCGCCATCGCCTGGGCGAGGATGCCGCCCACCGACCAGCCCAGCAGATGCACCGGCCCCTTCGGCTGCAATGCGACCACGCGCTGTACGTAGTCGTTGGCCATCGCCTCGATGCTGCTCGGCAGTGGCTGCCGCGCATCCAGTGCCGGCGACTGCAGGCCATACACCGGGCGTGCCGGCTGCAGTGCCCTGGCCAGGGTGCGGTAGTTCCAGGCGATGCCCCCGGCCGGGTGCAGCACGAACAGCGGCGTGGGCCCGGCAGCGTCGGTCGCGGCCAGCGCGATCACTGGCCCCAGGGCGTGATCGGCCAGCGCGGGCGGCTCGGCAATGCGAACTGCCAGCGCGGCCACGGTGGGCTGGGCAAACAAGGCACCCAGACCCAGATCACAGCGCCAGCGCTGCTCGATCGCCAGCAGCAGGTGCACCGCCGACAGCGAGTCACCGCCGAGACTGAAGAAGTCCGCATCCACCGCCACCGGCGCCTCACGCCCAAGCGCCTGTGCGAACAGCAACGCCAGCTCCTGTTCCAACGGCGTGCGTGGCGCCAAGCCGGCAACTTCAAGTTGCGGTGGCTTCGGCAACGCGTTGCGATCGAGCTTGCCGTTGGCGGTTACCGGCCAGTGGTCCACGCCGACAAACGCCGAGGGCACCATGTAGTCCGGCACGCGCGTGGCCAGGTGGCTGCGCAGCATTACGGCATCGGCAAGCGCGGTTGGCACATAGGCCACCAGCCGGGCATCGCCGGGCGCATCCTGGCGCAGCAGCACTTCCACGCGCTCCATGCCAGGCAGTTCGCGCAGTGCCGCCTCGATCTCGCCCAGCTCGATGCGCAGGCCGCGCAGTTTCACCTGGTGGTCGCTGCGGCCCAGGTACTCCACCGCACCATCGCGCCGCCAGCGTGCCACGTCTCCGGTGCGGTAGATACGCTCGCCCGGCAGGAAAGGATCGGCAAGGAAGCGCTCGGTAGTCAGGTCATCGCGACCGAGATAGCCACGTGCCAGTTGCACGCCACCCAGGTAGAGGTCACCGGCCACGCCTATCGGCACCGGCTGCATCCGCGCGTCCAGCACGTACAGGCGGGTATTCCAGACCGGGAACCCGATCGGCACCGGCCGCGAGCGATCCTGCGCCGACGCCGGCCAGTAGCTGACATCCACTGCGGCCTCGGTCGGGCCATACAGGTTATGCAGCTCGGCCTGCACGCGCCCATGGAAACGATCGCGCAGCGATGCGTCCAGCGCCTCACCGCTGGTGAACACCCGGCGCAGCTGCAGCCCTGCCGAAGCCGGCGCAGCGAGGAAGGCATCGAGCATCGACGGCACGAAATGCGCCGTGGTGATCCCATGCCCACGGATCAAGCGCGCCAGTTCGGTGGGATCGCGATGCGCGTCAGGTCCGGCGACCATCAGGGTGGCCCCACACAGCAGCGGCAGGAAGAACTCCCAGACCGAGACATCGAAGGTGGCCGGGGTCTTCTGCAGCACGCGGTCATCGGCGCGGATGCCGTAGTGCTCGCGCATCCACAGCAGGCGGTTGACGATGGCACGGTGTTCGATGACCACGCCCTTCGGCTCTCCGGTCGAACCGGAGGTGTAGATCACATAGGCCGCATCGCTGGGCGCCGGATCGGCCCATGGCGCGGCGAAGCTCAGCGCGGTCCACTGTTCCGGCGCGAGCATCGGTACGCCAGCCATGCGCGCCGAATCCTCGGCCGCAGCCAGTACGCACACAGGCTGTGCCGAGGCGAGAATACGCGCCAGTCGCTCATCGGGATGGGCAAGGTCCAGCGGAAGATAGGCCGCGCCTGCGCGCAGCACCGCGACCAGCGCGATCACCAGCTCCAGCGAGCGCGGCAATGCCACCGCCACCACGCTGCCCGGGCCGACATCCATCGCCCGCAGCTGCGCCGCCAGCGCGAAACTGCGCGCTTCCAGCGTTGCGTAATCCAAAGCAGCGTCGCCGAACACCAGCGCAGGCGCGTGTGGGTCCCGATCCATGCCCTGCTGTAGCAGCTCGACCAGGGTCGTCTCCGGCAGCGCGTGCGCGGTGGCGTTGAATTCCTGCAGCACCTGCTGCGCCTCCTCGGGCGTCGCAAGGGGCACGGCTGCGATATCGTCAGCCTGCAGCGCCGCCGATACGAAATGCAGCAGCCGCGCTGCGTGCGCCTCGACATCCTCGCGACTGTACAGCGCGGGATTGGCCTCGATTTCCAGATCCAGCAGCGACTGGCCATCGCCACGGAAGCCCAGCGTCAGGTCATCCACCGGCCCGGTGCACAGCACCTCCAGCGTCGCCTGCACGCCGGCCAGCGCCAGCGGCTTGTAGAACGGCTGCACATTCACCAACGGGCCATGCAGGCGCTGCTGCGCTCCGACCAGGCCGAGGTCCCGGCGCAGCTGCTCACCGCGGTAACGGCCGTGCTTGCGCCCCTGGCTGAGCTTCCGGCCCAGGCCGCGGGTGAAGGCCTCGACGCTGCCCTCGCCGGCCGCTACGCGCAGCGGCAACACATTCATCACCATCGCCGGCACCCGCGCCGACGCGTTGCCGAGCCGCCCCATGGAGGGCACGCCCAGCACCACTTCATCGGCCGCGCTCATCCGCCGCAGGTACTCGGCCGACAACGCGGCCAGCACATCCGGCCAGGGCTGCAGCCAACGCACCGAGGCCTGCAGCAGCTGCTCACGGAAGGCCGCATCGAGCGGCTGCACCCAGCGCAGCGCGTCGTCACTGGCCGCGAGCGTGCCGGCCAGGCCCACGCCTGCCGGTGCGCCCTGCATGTGCTCACGCCACCACTGCCCGGCCAGCGCGCGGCGCGGATCGGCACGATAAGCGGCATCATCGGCCAGCACGCCCGCCAGCCCCGGCAGTGGCTCACCCATGCGGCCGGCGTACAACGCGCACACGCGATCGGTGAACAGCGCCATGCCATAGCCATCAGCCGCCAGATGATGCACCCGCAGGTACCAGACCCAGCGCTGCCCGCCCAGCTCAAGCAGCATCTGTTGGCTGATCCGGTCGCGGGCGGGGTCGACCGGGCTCAGCCGGTCGGCGTGCATCAGGCTGCGTGCCGCAGCGGCAGCATCCGCTTCGGCGGAAACATCACGCACCGAAAGCAGCGGCACGTGTGCCGGGTCGTACCACTGCAGCGGCTGGCCATCGGCCCCTTCGGCAAAGCGCAGCGCAAAGGCCTGGGCTTCGAACGCAGCCTGGTCTGCCGCTGCAACGAACGCGGTCACGTCCAGCGGGCCATCGATCCACACCGCGTGCGCGGTATTGAATGACGGATTGTCCGGCGCCAGCCGCTGTGCAAACCACAGTCCGGTCTGGGCCTCGGTCAATGCCACCGGCGTGGCCAGCGCAGCGGCGTTCATGCGTTCTGCGCGGCCTGCAGCGTCTGCACCACGTTCCACCATTGGCGCAGCGTGGTGTGCTCGGCCAACTGCGAGAACTCAATCGGCAGGCCGGTGTTGCCCCAGGCCAGGACCAGGCCGAGCATGCGCATCGAGTCCAGGTCCAGGTCGATCAGGTTGTCGTCGTCACCGATCTCGGCCGGCGTACATTCGAGAACGCGCGCCACGTCGGCACGCATCCGCTCCAGATCCAGCATCTCAGCGGTGGCAGCCATCACAGCACCTCCAGCAACTGGTCGGTGGTCATCGGCACGCCACAGGTGCGTGCGATCCAATGCAGCGCCTGATCGTGATCGGCGCGCGAGAAGTCCGCCACGGCATCGGCGGCGATGAAGGCCTCGATATCACGCTGGAATGCTTCGACCACGGTCGCGGTGCAGCCGATATGGGCGTACACGCCGGTCACCAGCAACTGGTCGCGGCCACGCACCCGCATCAGCGTCTCCAGGTTGCTGCGCTGGAACGCGCTGTAACGGTGCTTCACCAGCACGTGCTCGCCCGGCTGCGGTGCCAGCGCGTCGATGATCGGTTCATGGTCGGCGCTGCGGCGCATGCCCGGTCCCCACAGGTCGGCCTGCAGGCCACGGTCACGGCGATCCTGGTCGCCATGCTGGGCGGTGTAGAACACCGGAATACCGCGCGCGCGGCAATGCGCCAGCAGGCGTGCGATGTTGTCCACGGCCGGCCGCAGCGGTGCATTGCCGGCGTCGAATGCGGCCAGGAAGTAGCGCTGCATGTCGTGCACCAGCAAGGCGACACGATCGCGCTGCGGGCGCCACGGGCCGCGTGCCTGCGGCAGTTCGGCGGCGGTCGGCAAGGGGTAATCGGTGATACGGGGCAGCGCCATCAGCGCGTTCCTCCTGTCTGTTGCAGATGACGCGCACGCAACTGCGCGCGCAGTTCGCGGCGGCTGATCTTGCCGACCGCGGTGGTATCGAAACTGTCGACGAACACGACCTGGTCGGGCACCTTGAACGCGGCCAGGCCGCGCCCGCGCATCCAGGACTTCAGCGCCGGCGCCTTGAACGGCTCGCCCTGCGGAATCACGAAGGCGCAGCTGCGCTCGCCCAGGTACTCATCGGGAATGGAGACCACGGCGGCGTCGAACACACCGGGGTGGGCCAGCAGGTGATCTTCGATCTCTTCGGCGGAGATCTTCTCTCCGGCACGGTTGATGTGGTCACCGGCGCGGCCCTGCACCACCAGGTAGCCTCCGGGCAGCTGCTGCACACGGTCGCCGGTACGATAGAAGCCGTCGTCGGTGAACGAGCGCGCATTGGCCACCGCGTCGTTGTGGTAGCCGCGGATGGTGTACGGCCCACGGGTGAGCAGATGCCCTACCTCGCCTTCGGCCACCGGCTGGTCATGGTCATCGACCACGCGCACTTCATCATCCGGACTGATCGGCCGGCCCTGGCAGACCACGATCAGTTCCTCCGGGTCATCCAGCCGTGTGTAGTTGACCAGGCCTTCGGCCATGCCGAACACCTGCTGCAGCGTGCAGCCAAGGCCATCGATCACCCGTCGTGCGGCTTCCGGCACCAGTTTGGCGCCGCCTACCTGCAGTACCTGCAGGCTGGACAGGTCATGCTTGCTGGTGGCGGCGGCCTGTGCCCACAGCAACGCCAGCGGCGGCACCAGCCCGCAGCAGGTCACCTGCTCGCGGGCGATCAGCGGGAAGGCCGCATCCGGACCGGGGCCGGGACTGAGCACCACGCGGGCGCCGGCATACAGTGCGCCGAAGAAGCCCGGCGAACTCATCGGGAAATTGTGCGCGGCCGGCAGCGCGACCAGATAGACGCTGTCGCGGTCGATGCCGCAGAGGTCATTGCTGGCGCGGAACGAGTAGATGTAGTCGTCGTGGGTACGCGGAATCAGCTTGGACAGCCCGGTGCTGCCTCCGGATATCTGCAGGAACGCCACCGACTGCGGGTCCGGATCGGACGGCAGCTGGCTGCGATCGCCCTGCAGTGCCTCCAGCGCGATGAACTCCGCCGCATCGCCGTCGATCACCACATGGCGAACCGCCGGCACTTCGGCCTGCAGCGCCCTTGCCAACCCGCGATGATCGAAGCCATCGTGCAGTGCGGTGGTGATGTAGGCACTGGCTTCCGCCTTGCTGGCGAAGTGGACCAGCTCGGTGATGCGGTGCGCCGGCAACGCATACACCGGCACCAGGCCGGCGCGGAACAGGCCGCAGACCGTGGTGATGAACCCGGCGGTATTGCCCAGCTGCACCAGCACCCGTTCGCCAGGCTGCAGGCCGAGCGCCAGCAGGCCCGCACCGATGCGGCCTGCCTCATGCCACAGCTGCGCATAGCTCAGGCGTACGTCGCCGGCGACCACCGCGATGTCATCGGCATAGCGTTCTGCACGCTCGCGCAGGAAACCCGGGAAGGTCTCGCCACGCCAGTGACCGGCTTCGCGATAGCGCGCCACCAGCGTGTCGGGCCACACCTGCTGCAGCGGCAGGCGGGAAGAGTCAGTGGAGGTACTCATGCGGCAGGCTCGATGGCGGGCGCGGATTCATGGACACCCAGCGCGTTCAACAGGGCAGCGAACTTCGCTGCGGTTTCGGCCACCTCGGCCTCGGGGTGTGACTCGGCGACGATGCCGGCACCGGCATACAGGCGCAGCTGCCTGCCCTGCAGGCGCGCGCAGCGGATCGCCACGTACCAGTCGCCGTCACCCTGCGCGTCCAACCAGCCCACGGCACCGGCGTAGAAGCCGCGCGGCACCGGTTCCAGCTCGCGGATGCGCTGCAGCGCCGCCAACCGTGGCGTACCGCAGACTGCCGGCGTGGGGTGCAGCTGCGCCAGCAGTTCGGCGGCAGACGTCTGCGGATCCTTCAGGGTGGCGTGGATGCGGGTGCCCAGGTGCCACATGCTGGCGGTGGCATGCAGCACCGGGCGCGGCTGCGCATCGATGTGGCTGCAGTACGGTGCCAAGCCCTCGACGATGGCCTCGACCACGTGGCGATGCTCGTCGTGGTCCTTGGCCGAGGCCAGCAGCGCCTGCGCGGCGCGCTCGTCCTCGGCGGCATCGGCACTGCGCCGCGCGGAACCCGCCAGCGGATGCGACAACAACTCGGCGCCGCGCTTGCGCAGCAGCAGTTCCGGCGTCGCCCCCACCAGCCAGGCCGGTGCCTGGCCCAGCTCCACCGGCAACGGCACCGCGTAGGTCGCCACCGACGGATCTGCGCCCAGGCGTGCCAGCAGCACGTCCGGAGACAGCGCCTGGCGGGTGCGTGCCAGCAGGCTGCGCGCCAGCACCACCTTCTGGAGGTTCAGTTCGGGCGCGCGCAGTACCTGCACCGCCGCTGCAACCGCTGACGCATAGTCCTGCGGCGCAGGCTCGGCCTTCAGGGAACCGTCCAGCGGCGGTGCGGCCTGCGGCTGCAGTGCCAGCGCCGGCAGCAAGCGCTCGGGCTGGAATAGCGCATCGTCCGCACGCGGTTCGAACGGCACTGCGCCAACCAGCAGGCCCGGGCCGCCACGCTGCCGGGCAAAGAACGCCGAGACGCGTTCTGCCAATGTCGCCAGTGCACCGGCCGGCAGCGTGGCGCGGCAGCCGCGTGCATGCACGTGCTGGCCGGCATGCTGCAGCAGGAACAGCGACGCGTCGTAGGCGCTGTCCAGTGGCGCTGGCGCAGCCTCCGGCCACGCGCCCTGCATCAGGGAATCGTTCATGGGGTCTCCTTCATCCGATGCGCTGCAGCCAGCGCGCACAGCAACAGCAGCAGCGCACCGACCAGCAGGTAAGGCAGGCTCGGCCCGCCGCGATACAACAGCGTGCCGAGCATCGGCCCGGCCACCATGCCCAGCCCCTGCGCAGCAGCGACGGTGCCGGCGGCGGCGCCCTGCTCGTGCGCCTCCACCGCATCGGCGGCCAGCGCCTGGAACGAGGGGAATACGAAGCCCATGCCAAACGCGGCCAGCGCATACGCCGCCGGCAACTGCCAGGCCTGCTGCACGCCTGCCACCGAGGCAAAGCCAATGCCGGAAATCAGGGCGCCAAGGACGATCCACCGGCGTGGATGCACCTCCAGCTTCATCACCAGCGCCTGCGCCAGGATCAGGCCGACACCAACGGCGGTAAGTGCGATGCCGGCCATGCGTGCACCGGCCGCCGCATCCAGGCCCAAGCGATCAATCGCGAAGAAGCCGACCGTGACCTGCGCGATGGTCACCGAGACCATCGCGATGAACGCTGCCAGCTGCGGCAGGCGCAGGCGCGCGTCGAGACGGCTCATCGGCGCGCGGCGCTGCGCGGAAACACCCACCACCGGCGGCGTGGCCGGCAGCCGCCAGGCCAGCAACGCCAGTGCCAGCAACGGCAGCAGCGCGGCCACGTACAGCGCCAACGACAGGCTCGTATAGGCCAGCCAGCCCGCGGCGGCCGGGCCGAGCACCATGCCCAGCGCGTTGGCGCTACCCAGGCGGGCGAGGAACTTCGCACGTTGGCCGGTCGGTGCCTTGTCGGCGATGAGCGCGGCTGCGGTAGGAGGCACCGCCGCGTAGAACAGGCCGATCAGGCCACGCGCGCCGACCAGCACCAGCACCGACACCAGTACCGGCGGCACCGCCTGCAGGGCGACGTCGATGAACACCGCCAGTGCGATGTAGACCGCCGTATAGGCACTCATCGCCAGGATCAGCACGCGCTTGCGCCCAATGCGGTCGCTGAGCTGGCCCCAGGGGCGCGCGGCCAGCATCCACAACACGCCTGCGGCGGTGACCGACAGGCCGGCATGCCACTCGGACAAGCCGAGCATGCGGACCACCGGGCCGATCACGGCGACGAAGGACATCATCGCCATGGTGCCGATCAGGGCAGCCAACACCAGCGCCGGCAAGCCGGGAACGACGGGACGTGCGTGCATGGAACACCAGCCGTAACAGGAAAGGATGGCCGGGCACGCCTGCGCACCCCGCCCGGCACCGGCCCTGCTCAGGACCGGACGCCACCCTTAAATGATAACGGCTCGTATTTGCATTTGATACCCATTCTCTTGAATGGGCGCGCAACAGTGGGTTCAGCGCATTGCATGCAGGCCGAGCAAGCCACGGCGCTTGAACCACCACTCCAGCGGCAGCGTCACCAGCGGCGGGATGGCTGCCAGCAGCGCCAGCGCACTGGCCCACCACGGCCAGCGCAGGCGCACCGCCGCGAACAGGGTGACTGCCACATAGACCAGGAAGGCCACGCCGTGCAGCGGCCCGAACAGCTTCACCAGCGCCACGTTGGCCATCGGGCCGTACTTCATCCACATGCCGATGAGCAGGCCGGCCCAGGTCACGGCCTCGATGAAAGCGACCGCGGCGAACAGACGTCCGGTCGGGTGCATGGGGGAACGTTGGGTCACGCGGGGCTCCAGCATCGGGGTATCAAATGCGAATGATACGCAGATGCGAACCCCATGTAGAGTCGAGCCGTGCTCGACTGCTGGAGCGTGCCCACCGAGGTGGACAGCTACCGGAGCGTGTGTGGCAGAACGTGCTCCCCGATCTCACGCAGCATCGCGTCCATCGGCCGCCCGTTGTCGACCAGGTTGAACATCACGTGCGCCACGCCCTGCGCACGCACGCGCAGCAGGTAGTCACGCAGGCCATCGCGGCCGACCTTCAGGCCCAGCGGCAGCGGCTCGGCTGGCGCCTGCGGATCGGCCTGCAGGTCCAGCAGCATCGACTGCACGAACGGCTTGGCTGGCCCACCACGCTGCACCAGCGCCTGCTGCCACAGGCCGATGCGCCCTTCCTGCGCGGCCTCCTCGCGGTGATAGGTGGCCCAGCCTTCGGCCTCGCGCGCGATCCACTGCAGGCTCTGCCGCGCGGTACCCACCACCAGCATCGCGATGCGGGTTGCCGGCGCCGGCAGCACGTCGAAGCCACCCGTCGCCTGCAGTACGGCGGTCCGCTCATCGGCCTCCGGTGACAGCGCCGCGCGCAGCAACGTCCAGCGCGCACGGAAGGTCGCCGCCCTGCCCTCCAGATCCTCGCCGAATGCGGCGAACTCTTCGGGGCGGTCCCCCGAACCCAGGCCCAGCACGAACCGTCCGCCGCTGATCCGGTCCAGGCTCAAGGCCGACTTCGCCACCTGCAGCGGCTGCCGCAATGGCAGCACGATGGCCGCGCTGCCGACCACGATGCGTCCGGTCGCGGCAGCCAGCATGCCCAGCCACAGGAACGGGTCATCCAGCGCGCTTGCTGTCGCGTCCGGACCCTGCGGCACCATCAGTGGTACATCACGCGTCCACAATGCGGCAAAGCCCAGATCATCGGCCAGTCGCGCAATGCGCCGCGCCTCATTCGGATCGGCCAGTCCATGCGCGGCGACAGGCGTCATCAGGCCCAGGCTCAGGCCCTGTTGCGGAAACAAGGCAGCGTAAGCAGGATTGAAATCACTCATGCCGCCAGCTTAGCGTGCAGGCCTGCGGCAACGATGACGCGCCGCCCACTACCGGAAGAACACTGCATGCCGACGATCCGCCCTGCCCACGTCGATGACCTGCCTGCGATCAGCGCGGTGTGCCTGGCCGCGTTCACTGCGGCGGTCGCGCCTTCGCTCAGCGCGGCCGGCATCGCCACCTTCGGCAGTGTCGCCGCTGCCGAAGCATTCGGCGCGCGCCTGCACGGTGACAGCCACATCCTGGTGGCCGAGCAGGACGGCCGTGTCGTCGGCGTGATCGAACTGAAGGAGGGCCGGCACCTTGCGATGCTGTTCGTCGATCCCGCCTGCCAGGGCCAGGGCATTGGCCATGCTTTGTTCGAGGCGGTGCTTCCACAGGTGCGCGATCCGGTCCTTACCGTGCGCGCCTCGCTCAATGCGGTACCGACCTACCTGCGCTATGGCTTTGCGCTGGACGGTGACGTCGGCGAGTTCAATGGGTTGGTGTATCAGCAGATGGTGCGGGCAGCGGCCTGAAGGCATGCGCCCGGCGTTGCCCGGCAATGCCGGGTGGGCGTCATGCCCTGCAGCACGCCCGTCATGAGCAAACTGAATCAGCGGGCTCGCCGGCGGTTCCTACAATGGCCTGTCACCCTGCCCTTCGAGATGCTGCCGATGCGCGTCGCGCTTTCCGTGTTGCTGCTGGCTTCGGCGCTGAGCGCCTGCACCCCGGCCCCGGTTTCCACCGCCAACTCCGCCGAGGCACCCGCGCCGGCGTCCGCCATCGCCTGGCGCCAGGGCGATGTGGACGATGCCTTCGCCGAAGCCGCCGACAGCGGCAAGCCGGTGCTGCTGTACTGGGGCGCGGTCTGGTGCCCTCCGTGCAACCAGCTCAAGGCGGGCCTGTTCAAGGACCCGGCCTTCATCGCGCTGACCAGCAAATTCGTTCCCGTCTATCTGGATGGCGACGAGGAAGGTGCGCAGGCCTGGGGCGAGCGCTTCGGCGTACGCGGCTATCCGACCCTGATCGTGCTGGACCCACAGCGCAACGAAATCACCCGCGTGGCCGGCGGCAATGACGCCGCCGAACTGACCCGGGCACTGACCGTTGCCGCAGGCCGCCGCAGTGCTGTTGCCGCCACCCTGGCCACCGCGTTGGCAACGCCGGACCGACTGGCCACCGAAGACTGGCAGGTACTGGGCGACTACGGCTGGGAAGTGGACGCAAACCGCCTGGCCGGCGAGCGCAGGAGCCAGGACGTACTACGCCAGTTGTCCAAGGCCGCACCGGATGCCGCCCTGCAGCGCCGCTTCGCTCTGCTTGCCTTGGCAACGGCCGAAAAACCCGATGCCTCGCCCACCGAAGTACGCGAGCTGCTGCAGGCAGTGCTGGCGCAACCGGGAGAAGTACGCCGCAACCGTGAGTTGCTGGGCTATGCAGGCGTGCAGCTGGTCAAGCAGGCCAGTGCCGGGCCGGCCACCAGCAACACGCTGGGACAGCAGCTGCTGGTCGCACTGGAGCGCGCAGATGCCGAGCGCGGTGATCGCGCGGACGACGCGTTGTCGCGTGCGCTGACCGAAGTATCGCTGGCCCGCCAGCAGCAGCCGAAGGGTGCACTGCCCGCGGCCCTGGTTGAGCGGGTCAAGCAGCGCGTGGCCGCTGCCGATGCCGCCGCCACCGATGCGCATGCGCGCCAGGCCACAATCAGCAGCGCGGTCTATGCCCTGCGTGAGGTCGGCGACGACGCGGGTGCCGAGGCGCTGTTGCTGGCCGAGCTGAAGCGCAGCGAACAGCCCTACTACTACATGCCCGAGCTGGCCGAACTGGCCGAGCAGCGCGGCGACACCGCCGGTGCGCTGGATTGGCTGAAGCGTGCCTACGACGGTGCCCAGGGCCCGGCCACCCGCGTGCAATGGGGCGTGCTGTACGTGGAGGGCCTGCTGAAGCTGGCGCCGGACGATGCACCACGCATCGAGCAGGCCACCGCCTCACTGATCGCCGAATTGGAAGCACAGCCGTCGGGTTACCACCAGCGCACCCGCCAGCGTTTCGAGCGCCTGGCCGGGCAGTTGAAGGCGTGGAGCGGCAAGCACCAGGGCGCGGAGACACTGGCGCGGCTGCAGCAGCGGATGCAGCAGGCGTGCGGTGACCAGGTTGATGGTGCGTGCAAGGATTGGTTGAGTTGAGTTGATGAAGGCGCCGGCGGCTGGTTCGCCTGCCGGCGCTTTTGTTGATCCGTGCGGGAGGGGGGGGGGGGGGGGGGGGGGGGGGGG
>NZ_JAPTFQ010000100.1:0-14593 GCF_030985535.1 Stenotrophomonas sp. Sm2128 | reverse complement strand
GCATGGATGCCGCGGCCAAGCCCCCAAGGACGGGTTCACGGCGTCCCCTGCCACCGGACCCACCCCGCCAGCCCACAGATAGCCAGCTGTTGACGTTGCCGTTGCCTCGGCGGGTGCAGGGCGCAGCCCTGCCGAGCCCCCCAACTCTTACTGGAGCAGAGAACGCAGCATCCAGGCGTACTTCTCGTGTGTCTGCAGCCGCTGGGTCATCAGATCCTCGGTCGGGGCGTCGTCCCCCTTGGCCGCCACCTCCAGCACTTCACGTGCCGTACGGCAGACCGCTTCGTTGGCGACCACCAACTGGCGTACCATTTCACGCCAGTCCGCACTGTCGGTCAGGCCCGGTTCCTCGGCGATCGAGGTCAGCGCAGCGAATTCCCGGTAGGAGCCCGGGGCATTGAAGCCCAGCGCGCGGATGCGCTCGGCCACGTCGTCCAGTGCCGCCCACTGCTCGGTGTACTGCGTCTCGAACATGGTGTGCAGCGAGTTGAACATCGACCCGGTCACGTTCCAGTGGAAGTTGTGCGTCTTCAGGTAGAGCGTGAACGCATCGGCCTGGAAGCGCGACAGACCGTCGGCGATCTTCTTGCGGTCGCCCTGGGTGATCCCGATATCGATGTTCGGTGCCGACGGTGCCGCCGCAGCAAGCTTCTGCTTTCCGGTCTTGGCCTTGGTCGTGCTCTTGGTCTTCGCCATGGGGTTCCTCCTTGTGGAATCGTTGGCCTTCACAATAAACCGGTCGTGATGACTGGTCGCTTTCAAAGTTTTGAACGAACCGATTGATGAACTCTATCGATAAAAATCCATCGCCCCGCCTGCGCCAACAGCGTGCCGCCATCGACGGCGCCATGAGCCGCGACCGGGGCCGTTTGCTGGGAATGCTCTCGCGTTGCCAGGCCAAGCCCCAGGATGCGGCGCTGGCCGCCACCTTCGAGCAGGCCTTGCAGGCGTCGGTGCAGCGCCGGCAGGTGCGGGCGCAACAGCAGCCGTCCATTACTCTGGACCCGCAGCTGCCGATTGCGCGTGAAGCCGACGCCATCATCGCGCTGATCCGCGAACATCAGGTGGTGGTGATCGCCGGTGAAACCGGCTCGGGCAAGACCACCCAGCTGCCGAAGCTGTGCCTGGCCGCCGGCCGTGGCCAGGCCGGCATGATCGGCTGCACCCAGCCGCGACGGATTGCCGCACGTGCGGTGGCCAGCCGCGTGGCACAGGAACTGCAGAGTGAACTGGGCCAGCTGGTCGGCTACCAGGTGCGCTTCAATGACAAGGTCAGCGAAGACAGCCGCATCAAGTTCATGACCGACGGCATCCTGCTGGCGGAGATCGCCAGTGACCGCTGGCTGTCGAACTACGACACGATCATCGTCGACGAGGCGCACGAACGCAGCCTCAACATCGATTTCCTGCTGGGCTACCTGAAGCAGCTGCTGCGCAAGCGGCCGGACCTGAAGCTGATCGTCACCTCGGCCACCATCGACACCGAACGCTTCGCCCAGCATTTCGACAATGCGCCGGTGATCAGCGTCGAAGGCCGTACCTATCCGGTGGAAGTGCGCTACCGCGCGCTGGAAGGCGAGGGCGAAGACCAGGGCGACCGCACCGTCAACGACGCCATCGTGTCGGCCATCGACGAGATCACCCGCCTGGATGCGCGCGGTGACGTGCTGATCTTCCTGCCGGGCGAGCGCGAGATCCGCGATGCGCACCAGTCGCTGGAACGGCGCAAGTACCGCAATACCGAGGTGCTGCCGTTGTACGCGCGGCTGTCCAACCAGGACCAGGACCGGGTGTTCAACCCCGGGCCGAACCGGCGCATCGTGCTGGCCACCAACGTGGCGGAAACTTCGCTGACGGTGCCGCGCATCCGTTACGTGGTCGATCCGGGTTTCGCCCGCGTCAAGCGCTACAGCCCGCGCAACAAGCTGGACCGCCTGCACATCGAGCCGATCTCGCAGGCCAGCGCCAACCAGCGCAAAGGTCGCTGCGGACGTATCGCCGAAGGTATCTGTTACCGCCTGTACGCCGAAGCCGATTTCCAGGCGCGGCCCGAATTCACCGATCCGGAAATCCGCCGCTCCAGCCTGGCCGGGGTGATCCTGCGCATGCTGCAGCTGGGCCTGGGCCGCATCGAGGATTTCCCGTTCCTGGAAGCGCCGGACGAGCGTGCGGTGGCCGATGGCTGGCAGCAACTGACCGAACTGGGCGCGATCGACGCCGAGCGGCGCATGACCACCATCGGCAAGCAGATGGCACGCCTGCCGGTGGACGTGAAGCTTGCGCGCATGCTGGTGGCCGCGCAGGCCGCAGGCTGCCTGCGGCCGATGCTGGTGATCGCCTCGTTCCTGGGCATCCAGGACCCGCGCGAACGCCCACCCGAAGCGCGTGGTGCGGCCGACAGCGCGCACGCGCAGTTCGCCGATGGCCGCTCCGAGTTCGTTGGCGTGCTGCGCCTGTGGGATGCCTACCGGCAGGCCCATGAAGACCTGACCCAGTCCAAGCTGCGCGACTGGTGCGGACGTCATTTCCTCGGCTTCCTGCGCATGCGCGAGTGGCGCGAGCTGCATCGCCAGCTGCGGCTGCTGTGCGAGGAACTGGGCTGGAAGGAGGAGGCCAGCGAGGCGTCGATGGCGCCGTTGCTGGCCGGCAGCAGTGCGCCGGCACCGGCGCGTGACGACGCGGCGGCGGTGAAAGCCACCCGGGGCCAGCTGCACCGCGCCGCGCGCCTAGCCCGCGAAGGCAAGGCCGAGGCCGCACCGGCGCCGGTGGCCGTGCGCGCGCAGAAGGAACAGGCGCCGGTTGGCGGCGGTTTCAGCGAACGCGTGCGCGCCGCCGCCTACCAGACCCTGCACCGGGCGCTGGTGGCGGGCCTGCCGACGCAGATCGGCCACCGCACCGAGAAGGGCGATTTCCAGGCGCCACGCCAGCGCCGGTTCCTGCCGTTCCCGGGGTCGGCGCTGTCCAAGCGGCCGCCGCCGTGGCTGCTGGTGGCCAACCTGCTGGATACGCAGAAGGTGTGGGGCATGACCCTGGCCGCGATCGAACCGGACTGGGTGATTGCCGAGCTGCCGCACCTGCTGCTGCGCAAGCACTTCGATCCGCACTGGTCGCGCGCGCAGGGACAGGTGCTGGCCTCCGAGCAGATCAGCCTGTTCGGCCTGGTGCTGGCGCCGAAGAAGCCGGTGCATTACGGCCGCATCGAGCCGGGCGAGGCACATGACATCTTCGTGCGCCAGGCATTGGTGACCGGCGAGATCAACACCCGCGCCAGTTTCGTGGCCGACAACCAGAAAGTGCTGGAGGTCGCCCGCGAGGAGGAAGCCAAGCTGCGTCGCGCCGGCATCGTCGCCGACGAGGACTGGCAGGCGCGCTGGTACCTGGACCGGGTGCCGCCGCAGATCCATTCGGCTGCGGGCCTGGATGCCTGGTGGAAGGGGCTGGCGCCGGAACAGCGCAAGACCCTGCACTGGTCGCTCGCAGACCTGCTGCCCGGAGAGGGCAGTGAGCAGGAGCGCTACCCGAAATACCTGGCGCTGGGCCAGGCGCGGTTGCCGCTGCACTACCGCTTCGAGCCGGGTGCCGACGATGACGGCGTGACCCTGGACGTGCCGCTGCACCTGCTCAATGCATTGGACCCGGTGCAGCTGGGCTGGCTGGCGCCGGGCTTCGTCGCCGACAAGGCCTCGGCACTGATCCGCAGCCTGCCCAAGGCGATGCGCCGCAACTACGTGCCGGCGCCGGACTTCGGCCGCGCGTTCTACGAGGCGTTCCCGCAGCCCAGCGCCGATGCCATCACTGGCGAACTGGCGCGTTTCCTGTCACGTGCAACCGGTGCCACCGTGACCGCGCTCGATTTCGAGCCCGGTTCGATCGAGCCGCACCTGCACATGAACCTGCGGCTGCGCGACGAGCAGGGCAAGGTGCTGGCCACTTCGCGTGATCTGGACGCACTGCGCGCGAGATTCGGCGGTCGTGCCGGCGATGCCTTCGCTGCACGCGCTGGCCGCGAGATGGCGGCCGATGGCCTGCGCACGTTCCCGGCCACGCCGATACCGCTGCAGGTGCCCGGTGAAGCCGGCGTTCCGGCCTATCCGGCATTGCTGGACGAGGGTGACAGCGTGGCGCTGCGCATCTTCGCCGATCGGCAGCAGGCACAGGAGGCTCACCCGCTGGGCGTGCGCCGGCTGCTGGAGATCGCCCTGGCCGAGAAGGTCAAGCAGGCGCGCAAGCAGCTGCCGGTGGGCGCCAAGACCGGCCTGTTGTATGCGGCGATCGAGTCGCAGGAGCGCCTGCGTGGTGACCTGGTGGATGCGGCGATGAACGCGGTGTTGGCGGAGGGCCTGGAAGACATCCGCGATGCGGCGGCCTTCGAACAGCGCCGTGATCATGCGGCCAAGGCCCTGTTCGGCGAGGCCATGTCGCGGCTGAAACTGGCCGAAACCATCCTGGCGCTGGTGGCGGAACTGAAGCCGATGCTGGAAGCACCGTTGATGGGTTGGGCGCGCGGCAACCTGGACGACATGGAAGCGCAGCTGTCCGGGCTGATCCACCCCGGTTTCCTGCGCGATACGCCGGCCGACGCGCTGGCGCAGTATCCGCGCTACCTGAAGGCGATGATCCTGCGCAGCGAGCGCGCCAAGCGTGATCCGCCACGTGACCAGGCACGCATGCTGGAACTGCATCCGTTCCTGGAAGCGCTGGAAACGGCAGAGCAGCAGGGCCTGCGCGATCGCCCGCAATGGCAGGCGCTGCGCTGGGACCTGGAAGAGCTGCGGGTGTCGCTGTTCGCGCAGGAGCTGGGGGCACGTACCGGCATTTCGGCGAAGAAGCTGGCGCAGCGGGTGACGGCACTGCGCCAGGCCTCGTAACCCCCGACCCGACCCCGCCGGATGATGACCGGCGGGGTACGGTGGAATGTCATCCACGCGTGGCGTGGATCCACTACTTGGAGCGGCGCACCTTGGGCTGGCTGTTCACGCCTTCCACCTTCATGTACCACACGCCCATCACGCCGGGCTTGATGCTGACCTTGGGCGATTGCTTGCGCACGCCGACCACGCTGGTGCTGTCGGTCTGCTCCCATTCCTGGCCGTTGTCCAGCACGTAGACGCGGCCCTTGCCGAAGCCACGGAACTCGCCCTGCAGCACGCCGGTGATCGGCTCGCTGCTGCCGAAATCGAAGAACCCGCGGTTCTTCACGATCACTTCCTGGCGGCCCTGTTCGCGGGCTTCTTCGCGTACCGCTGCCACAGCCTGGGTCGTCGCCGCTTCAACCTTGCCCTGCAGCCAGCGGTTGAGCGTGGCCAGTTCCTGCGCGCTCAGCTTGTCCAGGCCGGCCGCCTTGAATTCAGTCGGCGACATCTGCTGCTGCAGGTCACCGTCCACCACGCGCTGGGCCAGCGCAGGCGCCGACAGGGACAGCAGCAGTGCGGCGCAGGCCAGCAGCCGTGGACGGAAACGTGGGGCGATCGAGGGCATGGCGGAACTCTCCTGGGTTTGCCGGCGAGTGTAGCGGCATGTCTTCATGCCGGGTGATGGTGGCCGCGGTGATTGTCCCTGAACGGCGCCGGCGCTAGTGTAGGAACCTCTGTCTTGCCTGCTCGATGCTGTGAACCGCGCTTCTGTCCCCGGCCTGGATGCCTTGTTGAACCGTCCCTCCGCCGCGGTGCTGCCCGCTCCGCTGCGCCAGGCCCTGCGCGAACACTGGGAAGCACCGGAGTGCGACCACCAGATGCGCGCCAGCTGGTCGGTGCTGGGCGATACCCTCGATGCACTGTCGATGCTCTCCGCCGACGAAGGCGCGGTGGTTGCCGCGCTGTTGTTCGACCTGCCCGGCCTGCGCGCCAGCTTGGACCAGCTGCCGCTGGGCAACCACAAGGCGGCGGTGATCGGCCTGCTCGACGGCCAGGACGCCGCCGATCCGGTCTGGGCGCTGCATGCTGGCCGCGAGGCCGGGCGCAACAGCGAGGGCCTGCGCCGCCTGCTGCTGGCGATCATCCGCGACCTGCGCGTGGTGCCGATCCTGCTGGCCCGGCAGCTGGCGAGAATGCGCGCTGCCGACAAGCTGGACGACGAGCAGCGCCGGGCGCTGGCGCAGCTGACCCGCGACATCCATGCGCCGCTGGCCAACCGGTTGGGCATCTGGCAGCTGAAGTGGGAGCTGGAGGACCTGGCGTTCCGCCACCTGGAGCCGGAAACCTACCGCCGCATCGCGCGCGAAGTGGACGAAACCCGCGTGGCGCGCGAGCGCTACGTGCAGAACGTGAAGAAGCAGCTGTCGCGCGAGCTGGCCGCACAGGGCATCCATGCCGAAGTGAGTGGCCGCCCCAAGCACATCTACAGCATCTGGCGGAAGATGCAGAAGAAGCGGCTGGCGTTCGACCAGCTGTACGACATCCGCGCGGTGCGGGTGATGGTCGACGACGTCGCCGCCTGCTACGCCGCGCTGGGTGTGGTGCATGCGCTGTGGGCCCCGGTGCCGAGCGAGTTCGACGATTACATCGCACGCCCGAAGGCCAACGACTACCGTTCGCTGCACACCGCCGTGGTCGGCCCGGAAGGGCGCACGATCGAAGTGCAGATCCGCACCCACGAGATGCATTCCCAGGCCGAGCTGGGCGTGGCCGCGCACTGGAAGTACAAGGAAGGCGGCAAGGGCGCGGAAAAGTCGTTCGATCGCAAGATCACCTGGATGCGCCAGCTGCTGGAGCAGGCGCAGGACGGGCAGGGCAACGAACTGGCCGGGGCACTCGACGCCGAGCTGACCGAGGACCGGGTCTATGCGCTCAGCCCGAAGGACGAGGTGCTGGACCTGCCCCAGGGGGCCACGCCGCTCGATTTCGCCTACCAGGTACATACGATGGTGGGCCACCGCTGCCGCGGCGCCAAGGTCAATGGCCGCATCGTGCCGCTGACCTATCGCCTGCGCAGCGGCGACCGTGTCGAGATCCTCACCGGCAAGGAGGCCGACCCCCGCCGCGACTGGCTGATGCCCGCGCTGGGCTTCCTGGCCAGCAACCGCTCGCGCGAAAAGGTGCGCAGCTGGTTCCACAAGCTGGACCGCGCGCGCAACGTGCAGGCCGGGCGCGAACTGCTCGAGCGCGAGCTGAAGCGCCTGGGGCTGCAGCATTCGGATCTGGCGGTGGCGGCGAAGAAGTTCCATGCCGACAGCGTTGACGACCTCTACATCCAGGTGGCGCTGGGCGACACCGGCCCGAACCAGGTCAGCCGTACGCTGCTGGAAGCAGAGCGCGCGGCCAGCCAGCCGGCCCCTGCGCCGGCGCTTCCGCGCCCGACCGCCCGCCGCGAGAACCTGGGCAAGTCCAAGTTCACGGTGCAGGGCGTGGGCAATCTGCTGGTGCAGCTGGCGCGCTGCTGCCAGCCGGTGGCCGGCGAACCGATCGTCGGCTACCTCACCCGTAGCCGCGGTGTCACCGTGCACCGGGCAGACTGTGCCGCGCTGGCCCGGCTGGCGGCCACCAGCCCGCAGCGCATCCTGCCGGTGGAATGGGGCCAGGCCGGGGGCGGCTACGAGGTGGACGTGGTGGTCAATGCGGTCGACCGCCGCTGGCTGCTGAAGGACATCACCAACCTGATCGCCCAGGAAGACGCCTACGTGCTCGACATCCACAGTGACAACGTGCGCAACAGTGGCCGTGCCCATCTGCGCCTGAGGCTGAAGGTTAGCGACTACGACCAGTTGTCGAACCTGCTGGGCAAGCTGGACGCGCTGCCGGGCGTGAGCGAGGCGCGTCGCCTCGGCTGAGCTTCACGCCGCCCCGGCTACCCTGCACGCATGGAACGCGAGCCCCCGCATCGCCCGCATGGCGCTGAACACCCTGCGCTGGATCGCGTCCGCCGCGAAGGCCGCTGGTGGTGGCTGCAGGCACGTCATGCGCGGCGGGTCTGGCGATGGGCGCTGGTCGCGGCGCTGGCGGTGTTCGTGCTGCTGGTGCTGCTGCGCAAGCCGCTGGCCGACTGGTTCTGGGACGAGCCGCAGATCGAACAGCTGCTGGTCGAAGGCGATCGCGCGCTCGCCGCCGGCCGGCTGAGTGCGGCCGACGGCAGTGGTGCGCGGGAGCGCTACCAGGCGGTGCTGGCACTGGATGGCGATCGGCCGCAGGCGCGCCAGGGCCTTGCACGAACCGCCGCGGCAGCATTGCAGCAGGCCCGCGACAAGCTGCAGGGCGACGATCTGGAGGGCAGCGCGCAGTCACTGGCGCTGGCCCGCGAGCTGCAGGTGCCGCAGGGCGACGCCGACGCCGTGGCCCGCCAACTGCAGGCGCGGCGTAGCGCCGGCGCCGGTATCGGCGCGTTGCTGGCCCAGGCCCGCAATGCGTTCGCGGCCGGCCGGCTGGACGATGGCGACAGCAGTGCGTTGCCGCTGTTCCAGCGCATCCTGGCACTGCAGCCGGACAACCTGCCCGCTCTGGAGGGGCGCGAGGATGCACTGAGCGATCTGCTGCAGCATGCGCGCGCGCTGGCCGGACGCGGGGAACTGGCTGAAGCCGCTGCGACGTTGCAGCGCGCGCGCCTGTTCGATGCAGGCCACGCCGATCTTCCCGCCAGCCAGGAGGCCCTGGCACGGGCGGTCGACGAGCGCTTGCGGCAGGCACAGCGCGCACTTCAGCGACAGCAGCTGGAACGTGCCGCAAAGGGGTTCCTGGCCGTGCTGGCGGTGGCGCCGGACGATCCCACTGCCCAGCGGGGCCGCGAGCAGGTGCTGCAGGCGGTGCTGGCGCGAAGCCAGATCCAGGCCGACGATTTCCAGTTCGAGGCGGCGCAGCGTGATGCCGTGCTGGCCGAAGCACTGGGCGCTTCGCAGGCGGCACGACAGCAACTGGTGCAGCGCCTGCAGCGTGCACGGCAGGCCCGGGAGGCACTGCAGCAGCCCGCAGTGAGCAACGCGCAGCGTGAACGCGAGCTGCGCGATCACCTGCGCCGGATCGAACGCGCCGAGCGCGCAGGCCAATGGATCAGCCCGCCGGGGCACAGCGCATTCGATGCCCTTCGCGAAGCACAGGCGCTGGCACCGCGCGATTCACGGGTGAAGGCCGCGGCCGCGCGCCTGCTGCCTGCCAGTCGCCGTTGTTTCGACGACAACCTCCGGCAGAACCGGGTGCAGGCTGCAGGTGCCTGCCTGCAGGCCTGGCAGACGTTGTCTCCCACCGCTGGCGGCCTGCCTGCGGCCCGCCAGCGCCTCGCGCAGCGTTGGATTGCGATTGGCAGCGAACGATTGGGCAACGGAGATGTCGCCTTTGCCGAACGTGCGCTCCAGCAGGCGGGCGAGCTTGGCGTCGGCCCTTCCAGCAGCGAGTACCAGCAGTTGCGGCAGCGCCTGCGCGACATCGGGGTGTCGTCGCCCTGAGCCCGCCGTTGCCGGAGGGACCGCTATAGTAGCCACCCCTCGCAACATCCCCACGGAGTGCCGATGACCGTCCTTGTTTCCGGAGCCACCAGCCAGATCGGCCGGTTCCTGCTGCCGCGCCTGGTGCAGGCGCATGGGCGGGTACAGGCGGTGAGCCGGCAACCGCGACCGGCACAGGACGGCGTGCAGTGGCTGTGCGGGGACCTGGCGGCTGCGCTGGACAGCGTGCCGTCTCCGGACTGGCAGGCGATTGCCAGCTTCGGCCCCCTTGAAGCATTGGCGCAGTGGTTGTCGCGGCAGACGGCGGCCCCCGCGCAGCAGGTCATCGCCACCAGTTCGATGAGCGTGCTGAGCAAGCAGAATTCCGAGCAGGCCGACGAGCAGGACGTCGTGGCGATGCTGCAGCGGGGCGAAGCGGGCCTGATCGCGCAGGCCGAGCGCCTTGGCATGGGCTGGACAATCCTGCGGCCGACCCTGATCTATGGGGCCGGCATCGACCGCAGCATCACCCCGATCGTGCAGCGTGCGCTGCGTCTGCGCCTGTTTCCGATTCCGCTGGTGGGAGGCCTGCGCCAACCGGTGCATGCCGACGATATCGCCCGCGCCGTGGTGGCCTGCATCGCCACCGGTGCAGCGTCGGCACGGGTGCTGGAAATCGGCGGTGGCGAGCGCCTGCCCTATCACGCGATGTTCCGCCGCGTGCACGCCAGCCTGGCACAGCCGACATTGGCGCTGCCGTTGCCGGGCGCGGCACTGCGGGGCCTGGCCGCGGTGCTGCCGCGGGCGCGTGGTCCGGTGTCACGCCTGCAGCAGGATCTGATTGCGGACAATGGCCCGCTGCAGGCGCTGCTGGACGTACATCCGCGGCCGTTCCAGCCCGACGCGGACACGTGGCGACCGATGAGCGCGGCCCAGGCCGTGCAGCGGATCGCTGCGTATCCCGGCCACGGCTAGCCAGCCACCATATCCATCCTCTTGGGGGGGGCTCTGCTACCATCCCCCGGCCCTTGTTTCCGCGAGTACGTTCGATGCCTGACGCGCCATCCCGATCGGCCCCTGCCGAGCGCATTGGCGTCGCGCTGTGCACCTACAACGGTGCGCGCTACCTGCAGGCGCAGCTGGACAGCATCCTCGACCAGGATCTTCCGGTGAACGAAGTCATGATCGGCGATGACGGTTCCAGCGACCAGACGCTGCAGCTGCTGCAGGCCTTCGTGCCGCGTGCACAGGCGCTGGGCATCCGTGTCGAGATCGTCCAGCACGCGCGCAATCTCGGCTATGTGCGCAATTTCGCCGATGCACTGACGCGTTGCCAGGCCGACATCCTGTTCCTGTGCGACCAGGATGATGTCTGGCATGCGGGGCGTGTCCGCCGCTATGTTCAACGCTTCCAGGCAGACCCGGCCCTGTTGCTGCTGCACAGCGACGCGAGGTTGGTGGATGCGCAGGGCGCGCCGCTGGGCCAGCGCCTGATGGAGGTGCTGAAAGTGCACCTGGCCGAAGTGGAGCTGGAGCGCGACGGGCTGGCTGCCGACGTGATCCTGCAACGTAATTTTGTCACCGGCGCAACCTGTGCGCTGCGTCGCCAGCTTGTGGTCGGATCACTGCCCGTGCCTGCGGGCTGGAGTCACGACGAATGGCTCGCGGTCAACGCATCACTGCGAGGAGGGCTGGACATGCTGGCCGAACCGACCATCGACTACCGGCAGCATGGCAACAACCAGATCGGTGCCAGTCGCCGCGGTTTCCTGCAACGCCTGCGCCATCTCGATCTGTTCGATTCACAGGCGCGCCAGCGCACGGCCGGGCGCCTGCTGGCCCTGGCCGATCTGCTGGGGCAGCGCGGCGTGGTGGTGGCGCCGGAGCGCTTCCAGGGACTTCACGCGCTCGCCTGGCGCATGGCCTGGTCGCGACTGCAGCTGTATCGCCGCGTGGATGTGCCGGCAGGCTGGATCGCCCATGATGCGCTGCGGTTGATCGCACGCCTGGCCAACGTCTGCCTGGCGGGGGGCGGCTGGAAAGGGGGCTGGGCAGCGCTTGCGGGCGCGTGGGCCGGGTGGCGGGCGCCGCGCGCTGCTTGAACTGCAGTGAAACCGCGGGCCATCGCCTGCCAGCCACCGCGGCGCCTGCGTTAGACTCGCCAGACCCTACCCGCCTGCATGCCCGTGCCCCGACGCTACGATTCCGACGACATCGACGATTTCGACGACGACCAGCAGGACGACAGCCCGCTGTGGCGGCGTCGCCTGATCACCTGGAGCATGGCTGCGGTCGCGTTGGGATTGGGCTTCCTGATCCCTTATACGCTGTACCTGAACCAACAGGTGACCCAGCGCTTCGGTGAACTGCGCTGGCAGATCCCGACCCGGGTATATGCGCGGCCGCTGGTGCTCACACCCGGCAAGGCGATGGACGCGGCGACCCTGAAGACCGAACTCGCCGCATCCGCCTACCGCGATGACGGGCAGGGCAAGGAGCCGGCGACCTATGCGGTGAACGGCGGGCGCTTTGTCATTTCCAGCCGTGGCTACAACGATGTGGATGGCCGCGTCGCACCGCGTCGGCTGGAACTGTCGCTGGCAGACGGTGCGGTCGCGTCGCTGCGTGATGCCGACAACCGCAAGGCGCTGAAGGCTGCGCGCCTGGACCCGGCGCGTATTGCCACCCTGTACGGGCAGAAGCAGGAAGAACGCCGCCTGATCCGCATGGACGAGGCGCCGGACCTGCTGGTGACCGGCTTGCAGGCGGTGGAGGACAAGGACTTCAACCGTCACCACGGCATCGATCTGTCCGGCATCGCGCGCGCGGTGTGGGTGACGGTCCGTTCCGGTGGCCAGAGTCGCCAGGGGGCGTCCACGCTGACCCAGCAGCTGGCCCGCAGCGGCCTGCTCGGGATCGGCAAGGAGCAGACGGTCACCCGCAAATTCAACGAAGTGCTGTACGCGCTGATCATGGAGGCGCGCTACGACAAGCGCACCATCTTCGAGGCCTATCTCAACCAGGTGTACCTGGGCCAGCGCGGCAGCCAGGCCATCCACGGCATGTCTTCCGGCGCCGAGTTCTGGTTCGGCCGTGACCTGCAATCGCTGGAAACCGAGCAGATCGCGCTGCTGATCGGCCTGGTCAAGGGCCCGTCCTACTACGATCCGCGGCGCAACCCGGAACGCGCACTGGATCGCCGTAATTTCGTGCTGGGCAAGCTGCATGAGGCGACGCTGATCGACGATGCCGAGTACCAGCGTGCACTGAAGGCGCCGCTGGGCGTGCCCAAGACGCCGGGCCTGGTGGCGGCCAACCGCTTCCCGGCCTATGTGGACCTGGTTCGCCGCCAGCTCGGCCATGACTATCCGGAATCGGCGCTGCAGGGCGCCGGCCTGAGCGTGATGACCGGCATGTCGCCGTCTGCGCAGGCCTATGCCGAAGGCGCGGTGACCCGCACCATCAAGTCGCTGGAAAGCAAGCGCCGTCCCGAACTGCAGGCCGGCATGGTGCTGACCGACGTGCACAACGGTGACGTGCTGGCGGTGATCGGCAGCCGTGAAGTGTCCGAGGTGGGGTTCAATCGAGCGATCGAAGCACAGCGCCCGGTCGGCTCGCTGTTGAAGCCGTTCGTGTACCTGCTGGCGCTGGCGCAGCCGGACCGCTACTCGCTGGCCAGCTGGGTCGACGATTCGCCGGTGACGGTGCAGCTCGGCCGTGGCCGCAACTGGAGCCCGGGCAACGCGGACAACCGCAGCCACGGCACTGTGCGCCTGATCGACGCGCTGGCGCATTCCTACAACCAGGCCACGGTGCGCGTGGGCATGCAGGTCGGCCCCGAGCGTGTGACCCAGCTGATCCACGTGCTGGCCGGCATCAAGGCCGAAGCGAATCCGGCGGTGATCCTCGGTTCGACCGACCAGAGCCCTTACGCGATGGCACAGCTGTACCAGTTCCTCGCGTCCGGTGGCGAAATCCAGCCATTGCATGCGGTGCGTGGCGTGCTCGATCCGCAGGGCAAGCTGCTCAAGCGTTACGACAAGACCCCGGCACCGGCCCAGGAAGGCGATTCGATTGCCGCCAACCTGATCAGTGTCGGCCTGCAGCAGGTGGTTGCCAGCGGCACCGCGCAGCGGCTCAACGCCGATGGCCTCAGCCGCCTGCAGCCGGCCGGCAAGACCGGTACCACCAACGATGGTCGTGACAGCTGGTATGCCGGTTACACCGGGGATCACCTAGCGGTGATCTGGATCGGCAACGACCAGAACGAGCAGGCCGGCCTGTACGGTGCCACCGGCGCGATGCGGGTCTGGTCGGGCATCTTCCAGCGTCTTCCCAGTGCGCCGCTGCGGGTCAGCAACAAGGGCCTGGACTGGCAGTCGGTGGCCGCCAGCGGCCTCAACACGACCGACGAGGGCTGCCCGGGAGCGCGCCGCTTCCCGTTCGTGGTCGGCTATGCACCGGCCTATGCGCCCTGTGCACCGGCGGTGTCGCCGGACGGGCAGGGCGAGACCGAAGGCGAGGGTGGTGGCTGGCGCAGCTGGTTCGGCCTGGACCGCAAGCCGGAAGCGCCTGCCGAACCTGCCGCGACGCCCGCCGCCGCCACTCCTCCCCCGAGCCGATGATGCCGATGAACATGCGATCCCTGCTGCAGCCCCTGGCCCTGACCGGCCTCAGCCTGGCCCTGGCCGCCTGCGTGAGCAGTGCGCCGCCGGTGGTCAAACCGGTCGATACCACCACGCCGGCGCAGCGCCTGGCCGCAGTTGACGCAGCCGCTGGCCCCGATGACAAGGAGTTGTCGGTGCAGCCGTTGCGTGACTCGCAGGTGGAAGATCTGCGGGTGACCGCGCAGGCACAACGCCAGGCCAACGATCTGGCCGGTGCCGCCAGCAGCCTGGACCATGCGCTGGAGATCGTCGCTGGTGACCCGGCGGTGCTGCAGGAGCGCGCCGAGCTGGCGCTGCTGCAGGGTCAGTGGGCGCAGGCGGAGGCGTTTGCGCGCAAGGCGGTCGACCTGGGCTCGAAGACAGGGCCGCTGTGCCGCCGGCATTGGGCGACGATCGAGCAGTCGCGCCTGGCGCGGGGCGAGAAGCAAAATGCGGTGTCGGCGCATGCGCAGATTGAAGGCTGCACGGTGCCGGGGATCAAGCGGTACTGAGTTTTCAGCCAACGGCGCAGCCCCTCGTGGCTGGCTGCTTGGCCGCGTAAAGCAAAAGCCGCGCTTGGCAGGGCGGGGTGGGTTCGCGG